>NZ_JBEYFS010000141.1:0-31536 GCF_040634475.1 Streptomyces sp. NPDC007095 | reverse complement strand
GGTTGCCGCTCCCGTCACCCCGGCTCCCGCGCCCGCCGCGCTCGCCGTCGACGACGGCGCGTACGTGACCCCGCTGGTGCGCAAGCTCGCCGCGGAGAACTACGTCGACCTGGCCTCCGTCAAGGGCACCGGCGTCGGCGGCCGTATCCGCAAGCAGGACGTCCTCGCCGCCGCCGAGGCCGCGAAGGCCGCCGCCGCTGCCCCGGCTCCGGCCGCTGCCGCCGCCCCGGCGGCCAAGAAGGCGCCGGCCCTGGAGGTCTCCCCGCTGCGCGGTCAGACCGTCAAGATGCCCCGCATCCGCAAGGTCATCGGCGACAACATGGTGAAGGCCCTGCACGAGCAGGCCCAGCTGTCCTCGGTCGTCGAGGTCGACGTCACCCGCCTGATGCGGCTGCGCGCGCAGGCGAAGGACTCCTTCGCGGCCCGCGAGGGCGTCAAGCTCTCCCCGATGCCGTTCTTCGTGAAGGCCGCGGCCCAGGCGCTGAAGGCCCACCCGGCCGTCAACGCCCGGATCAACGTGGACGAGGGCACGATCACCTACTTCGACACCGAGAACATCGGTATCGCGGTGGACTCGGAGAAGGGCCTGATGACCCCGGTCATCAAGCACGCGGGCGACCTGAACATCGCCGGCATCGCCAAGGCCACCGCCGAGCTGGCGGGCAAGGTCCGGGCGAACAAGATCACTCCGGACGAGCTGTCCGGCGGGACCTTCACCATCTCCAACACCGGCTCGCGCGGCGCGCTCTTCGACACGATCATCGTGCCGCCGAACCAGGTCGCGATCCTCGGCATCGGTGCCACGGTCAAGCGTCCGGCCGTCATCGAGACGGAGGAGGGCACGGTCATCGGCGTCCGCGACATGACCTACCTGACGCTCTCCTACGACCACCGTCTGGTGGACGGCGCCGACGCGGCCCGTTACCTGACCGCGGTCAAGGCGATCCTGGAGGCGGGCGAGTTCGAGGTCGAGCTCGGCCTGTAACCACCCCCGCCCGCGCGCTGCCCCCGTCCGGAACCTTCCGGACGGGGGCTTCGCGTGTGCGCGGACGGGTCACCGCGGCTTCAGAGCGCCGTCCGACCACAGCACCAGCGTCTCCACCCACATGTTCGGGATCTCCGTCGGGTACGCGGGTGTCAGGTGCCGCGTCCGGTACGCCCTGAGGACGTCGTACGTGGCGTCGAGGCAGTCGCGCGAGCCGAGGTCCCCCGTCTGCGGGTCGACGCCGACGAGAAAGCCCCGCTCCTCGACCGTACGGATCATGGCGTGGGCGGCCTTCACGTCACTGGTCGACGAGTCGGTGCAGCGGTAGCGGCTGTACGGGTGCGTGGAGTTCCCCGGATAGTGCGCGTCACGTGACATGTCGCGGAGCATCCGCGCGTACGTGCCCTCCGCGTGCCAGGCGCCGATGTCGCCGCCGGGCGGGGTGTAGAGCGCGTTCGACGGGTTCTCCACCGCGCCGTACACCCAGTGGTCGGAGCCGGTGATCCGGAAGCCCCAGCCGACGTGGCCGAACTTCTGCGCGCCGTCCGGCTTGACGAAGACACACGCCCCGCCGGAGGCGACCGAGGTGCCGTGGGCGCGCGTCGCACTCGGCCGCGCGGCCGCCCCCGTGCCCACCGGCCCGCACGCCGCCGCGGCCGCGACCGCTCCGGCCAACAGAGCCCAGCGGAACGCCCGCTTCCGTCCCCATCCGCCCATGCCGGCCCCCTGGCGTTCGCGGGAGCCCCTGTGGAACCCTCGCGCCGAAACCCCTGTGCCGACCCACACACCGTGCGGGGCCCGCGGGTTCTCCGGGTGACACGGACGTGACGCCTCCGGGCCCCACCCGGTACGGGTCTTTACGTCCGCGACCGCTCTGACAGCGTGTAAGTCTCGTCTCACCTGCATGAAAGCGCCCCCGTACGCCTCTCTCCGACGGGGATGCGGCCTTATTGTCTAAAGGTCAAACGCCCTTGGGGCCGGCCCACCCCCAACGAAGGAGCCCCTCATGACCGCGCCCGTCGTCCACTCGCTGCGCGAACAGATCCGCGAGCACATCGTGGAGGGGATCGTCAGCGGGCGCTGGAAGCCGGGTGAGCGGATCGTCGAGCGGCGGATCGCGACCGAGCTGGAGGTCAGCCAGACCCCGGTGCGGGAGGCACTGCGCGAACTGGAGTCGCTGCGGCTGATCGAGTCGGCACCCAACAAGGGTGTGCGCGTGCGCAACCTGACGGCCGCCGACCTGGAGGAGAGCTACCCCGTACGGGCCGGTCTGGAGGCCATCGCGGCGGAGCTGGCGGCCGAGCGGCTCGCCCAGGACTGCTCGGCCCTGGAACCGCACGTCACGGCGCTGTACGAGGCCGACCGGCTGTCGGACGGCACCGGCCAGGTCCGTCACACCGTCGCCTTCCACCGCGAACTCGTGCGCGCCGCGGGCAACTCCGTCCTCCTGCACACCTGGGAGGGGCTGGGCATCGAGGTCTTCACCGCCCTGTCCATCCGCTGGCTGGGAACCGTCCAGCAGTCGTACGCGGAGGAGCACGAGGCACTCGTGGACGCCTTCCGGCGCCGGGATCCGCTGATCGCCGACCTGGTGAAGGCACACGTGCTGGGCTGCGCGCCGCGCCCCTGACACAACCGAGCACACCCATGCTCACCTGGGGAAACCCTGGGATTCCAAGGCACCCGGTGCCTACCGTCAAGGCACCCCGTGCCGACTTTCGGGATGCGAAGAGGTTTTCGCCTTCAACCCTTTGATCGATCATCGATCAGGGAGTTACAGTCATCGCTGGGCTCCCACCAGAGCCCGCCGCCCTGTCCTGCCAAAGACATAAGGGCACCCCCGAAAACCCCTTGCCGATGAGGGAACCCCCCTCCGCATCCGGAAGGCGGCGCAATGACCGACCCCACCGCAATCCAGCCGAGCGAGCTCGACCAGCTCCCGGACCGCGACCCCGAGGAGACCGCCGAATGGCAGGCCTCCCTGGACGCCGTCACCCAGGCGGCCGGGCCGCACCGTGCCGCGTACCTGATGCGCCGCACGCTGGAGCGCGCCGAGGGCAACGGTCTCGCGCTGCCCAAGCTGCTTGAGACCGACTACGTCAACACCATCCCCACCGCCGCCGAGCCCGTCGTGGACGGCGACGAGGCGATGGAGGCCCGGATCACCGCCTGGAACCGCTGGAACGCGGCCGCGATGGTGACCCGGGGCGCGAAACACGGCGTCGGCGGCCACATCGCCACCTTCGCCTCCGCGGCCTGGCTCTACGAGACCGGCTTCAACCACTTCTTCAAGGGCAAGGAGTCCCAGGAGGCTCCCGGCTCCGGGGACCAGCTCTACATCCAGGGCCACGCCTCCCCCGGCATCTACGCCCGCGCCTTCCTCGACGGCCGGCTCACCGAGCAGCACCTCGACAACTTCCGCCAGGAGGCGGGCGGCAACGGCCTCCCGTCGTACCCGCACCCGCGGCGCCTGCCCTGGCTCTGGGAGTTCCCGACCGTCTCCATGGGCCTCGGCCCGCTGTCGGCGATCTACCAGGCGCGCTTCAACCGCTATCTGACCAGCCGCGGCATCAAGGACGTCTCGCAGTCCCACGTGTGGGCGTTCCTCGGCGACGGCGAGATGGACGAGCCCGAGTCGACCGCGGCACTCGCCCTCGCCTCCCGCGAGGGCCTGGACAACCTGACCTTCGTCATCAACTGCAACCTGCAGCGCCTCGACGGCCCGGTCCGCGCCAACTTCAAGATCGTGCAGGAGCTGGAGGCCCAGTTCCGCGGCGCCGGCTGGAACGTCGTGAAGTCGCTGTGGGGCTCGGCCTGGGACGAGCTGTTCCAGCTCGACACCACGGGCGCGCTCGTACGCCGCCTGCGCGAGGTACCCGACGCGCAGGTGCAGACGTACCAGACCCGCGACGCCGCCTACATCCGCCAGGACTTCTTCGGCGCCGACCCGGCGCTCGTCGAGATGGCCAAGCTGCTGAGCGACGACAAGATCACCGAGTGCTTCCACCTCTCCCGCGGCGGCCACGAGTCCCGCAAGGTGTACGCGGCCTACCGCGCCGCCCTCGCCCACAAGGGCGCGCCGACGGTGATCCTGGCCCAGACGGTCAAGGGCTTCACGCTCGGCGAGGGCTTCGCGTCCAAGAACGCCAACCACCAGATGAAGAAGCTGTCGACGGACGAGTTCAAGCAGATGCGTGACCTGCTCGAGCTGCCCATCTCCGACAGCCGGTTCGTCGACGGCCAGGTCCCCTACGGCCACCCGGGCGCCGACTCCCCCGAGGTCCGTTACCTCCAGGAGCGCCGCGCGGCCCTCGGCGGCCCGGCCCCGGCCCGCCGTACGCACGCGCTCGCCCCGCTGCCCGCCCCCGCCGACAAGGCGTTCGCGTCCTTCGACAAGGGCTCCGGCTCGCAGAACTTGGCGACCACGATGGCCTTCGTCCGCCTGGTCAAGGACCTCGTCCGCGACAAGGAGACGGGGAAGCGCTGGGTGCCGATCGTCCCCGACGAGGCGCGCACCTTCGGCATGGAGAGCCTCTTCCCCTCCCTCGGCATCTACTCGCCCAAGGGCCAGACGTACGAGCCGGTCGACCGCGACCAGCTGATGTACTACAAGGAGGCCAAGGACGGCCAGATCCTCAACGAGGGGATCACCGAGGCCGGCTCCATGGCGGACTTCATCGCCGCGTCCACCGCGTACGCCACGCACGGCGAGGCGATGATCCCCTTCTACATCTTCTACTCGATGTTCGGCTGGCAGCGCACGGCCGACCAGATGTGGCAGCTCGGCGACCAGCTCGGCCGCGGCTTCCTGGTCGGCGCCACGGCCGGCCGTACGACGCTGACGGGCGAGGGCCTCCAGCACGCCGACGGCCACTCCCCGGTCATCGCGGCGACCAACCCGGCCGCCCTCTCCTATGACCCGGCGTTCGCGTACGAGATCGCGACGATCGTCAAGGACGGTCTGCGCCGGATGTACGGCGAGGCGGCCCCGGGCGAGGACTCGAACGTCTTCTACTATCTGACGGTCTACAACGAGCCGATGCCGCAGCCCGCCAAGCCGGCCGGCCTCGGTATCGACGAGGGCATCGTCAAGGGCCTCTACCGCTTCAACACGGCCGAGTCGGCGGGCCTGTCCCCCGTCGCCAACGCCCCGCGCATCCAGCTGCTGGGCTCCGGCACCGCCATCCACTGGACCCTCCAGGCGCAGAAGCTGCTCGCCGAGGAGTGGGGCGTGGCCGCCGACGTGTGGTCCGCGACCTCCTGGACGGAGCTGCGGCGCGACGCGCTGGAGGCCGACGCGGCCCTGCTGCGCGGCGAGGAGCGGGTGCCGTTCGTCCGCCAGGCGCTGCACGGCGCCGAGGGCCCGGTGCTCGCGGTCTCCGACTACATGCGCCAGGTCCCGGACCAGATCGCGCAGTGGGTCGAGCAGGACTACTCGTCGCTCGGTGCCGACGGCTTCGGCCTTTCCGACACCCGTGAGGCGGCCCGCCGCCACTTCGGCGTCGACGCGCAGTCGATCGTCGTCGCGGCGCTGGCTCAGCTGGCACGACGGGGCGAGGTCAAGGCGTCCGCGGTGAAGGAAGCGCGGGAGCGCTACGGGCTCTGACGGTCCGCCTGTTTCATGAGGGGCGCGGTGGCTACGGCCGTCGCGCCCTTCGGCGTTCCCGCGCGCTCTTCGGCGTTCCCGCGCGCTCTTCGGCGTTCCCGCGCGCTCTTCGGCGTTACGGCGCGCCCCTTCGCTGTCAGTGGGGCCCGGCATCATGGCCGTATGCGTGCTGCCCGCCTGATCAAGATGGTGCTGCTGCTCCAGTCGCGGCCGTCGATGACCGCCGCCGAGCTGGCGCGGGAGCTGGAGGTGTCCGAACGGACGATCACGCGGGACGCGCAGGCACTGTCGGAGGCGGGGGTTCCGGTGTACGCGGACCGGGGCAGGGCCGGGGGCTACCGCCTGATCGGCGGCTACCGCACCCGGCTCACGGGCCTGGCCCGGACGGAGGCGGAGGCGCTGTTCCTGAGCGGGGTGCCGGGGGCCCTGCGGGACATGGGTCTGCAGGACGCGGCCTCCGCCGCGCGCCTGAAGGTGTCCGCCGCCCTGCTCCCCTCCCTGCGGGACGCCTCGCGGGCGGCGGGACAGCGGTTCCATCTGGACGCGCCCGCGTGGTTCAACGAGCCCGAGACGCCCGAGCTGCTGCCCGCGGTCGCGGAGGCGGTCTGGGACGACCGCCGGATCACCGCGGGGTACCGGCGCGGGACGGCCGAGGTGGAGCGGGTGCTCGAACCGTACGGGCTCGTGCTGAAGGCGGGCGTCTGGTATCTGTGCGCGCGGGTGCCCGAGCCCGGGTCCGCCGGATCGGGCCCCTTCCGGGTCTACCGGATCGACCGCTTCACGGAGGTGAGGCCCGCCACGGAGTGCTTCACCCGGGAGGACGGGTTCGACCTGCCCGGGTTCTGGGCGGAGCGGGCCGAGCAGTTCGCCCGGTCCATCCTGCGGGCGGAGGCCGTCGTACGGCTGTCTCCGGAGGGCGTGCGGAGACTTGCCTACGTCGTCGACCCCGCGTCCGCGAGACAGGCACTGGGCGGGTGCGGTGACCCCGACGGGCGGGGCTGGGTGACGGTCGTCCTCCCCGTCGAGTCCGAGGAGGTCGCCCATGCGCAACTGACGGGGCTCGGGCCCGAGGTGGAGGTGGTCTCCCCCGCGGCGCTGCGGGACCGTTTCGCGGGGGATGCGGTGCGGCTGGCGGCGCTGTACCGGTGACTGGGGAGTGCCTCGGGAAAACGGCTCGTGGCTGGCGGTTTTACCGTCGGCATGTGCACGCATAACAATCTGCGGCACTCCGCGTGCGTCACTCCCGTTCAGGCCCGATGCTGGACCCGTGATGGACGAGACGGAGTTCTGGGAGCTGGTGGACACGACCCGCGAGGCCGTCGAGGGCGACCCCGAGGACCACGCCGACCTGCTCGTCGAGCGGCTCGTCCAGCTGGACCCGGACGCCGTGCTCGACTTCGCCCGTCACTTCGAGGCCCGCTACAACCGCGCCTACCGCTGGGATCTGTGGGGCGCGGCGTGGGTCCTGCTCGACGGGGTGAGCGACGACGCCTTCGACTTCTTCCGGTGCTGGCTGATCGGCCAGGGCCGGGAGGTCTTCGAGGGCGCGATGCACGATCCCGACGCGCTCGCCGATCTCCTCGACGACTTCGACGAGGACCTCGACGGGGACGGTGAGGAGCTCGGGTACGCCGCGGACGAGGCGTACGAGCAGCTGACCGGGGTCGTCGCACCCGACCTGGGCATTCCGCCGGCGTCGCCCGAGCCGGAGGGTACGCCGCTCGACTTCGAGAACGAGTCCGTGCTGGCCGAGCGCTATCCCAAGCTGTGGGAGCGCTTCAGAGACTGAGGCAAGGTGGCGTACGGGGTGACGTACGGCAGGTGCGCCTCGTGGTTCTTGTGGTTTTCGTGATTCTCGTGGGCGTGGTACGGAGGCGCGGCGTTGGCTCGGTCCAGTGCCGAGGCGGTGGCCGCGGCGGGTCCCACGAGGACCGTCACCACGGCGCAGGCCACGGTCCACGGGGTCCGCAAAGCGGTGCTCCAACCCCCCGCGCCGGCCGCCTTGTTCGCCTTGCCCGCCTTCTCAGTACGCCTGCTGCTCATCTTCCCCACCTCCAGTCGGCTGTTACGAGAAGGACACTAGGCAGCGGCGATCTGAGACACCGTTGACTCGACTGTGGGCTGTCTGTGAACGCGTTCCTCGCCCTCGAACGCCGGACGGGCTGAGACTTTCAGGGCGCGGGGAACTGCGCGCTCAACCCCCACCCACCCGCGGCCGGAGTGCGCAACCGGGGTCAGCGGCCCTGGAGGTGGGCGGCTCGGGAGCGGATTCCGGGGAGTTGGGACGTCAGCGCCGCGCCGGGGCAGTTGGTCATGAAGCCCGCGTCATGGCCGGCCAGCGTGGGCAGAACCGCGCTCGTACCGGCGGTGTAACGGCTGAGGTCGTTGCTGGAGACGAGCCGCACCGTGGCACGGGGATCCACGTCGGACAGCCCCAGCTTCCACGCGGCCAACACGGCGATCGCCTCGGTCATCGCCCGCGGCACCGGCGTCCCCGCCCCGAACGTACCGATGGCCGCGATCCCCGCGGTGCCATGGTTGAACCCCTGCGTATGCGCACCGGTGACGGCCCGGTCGACCCCACCCGCCCGCCCCTCGTAGATCGTGCCGCAGCGGTCGACGAGGAAGTTGTACCCGATGTCGTCCCACCGTCGGACACCGGTCTGACCGGCGTAGAGGGAGCGGATGATGCGGGGCACGTCGGCGCACTTGTACGCGTTCGGCGAGTCGGTGTGGTGCACGAAGACCGCGACGACGTGGTCGTCGTAGCGGGCGGGTGGCTGCGCGTGCGTGCTCCTGGCGTCCAGCCACCGCGACCGGGGCACGATGACCGGCCGCGCCGCGCGATGCGGACCCGCGGGCAGTGGCGCGGCCACCGGCCGCTCGCGCTCGACGACCGTCCGGTCTACCCCCACCGCACACACCATCAGCGCGAGCACGGCGAGCAGACCGGGCACGCACCCGAACACGACGACGGCGGCACGCCGCGTCCACACCCTCCGCGCGAGCCGCGTCCATGCCCCCCGCGCCTTTCGGAAGACACGCATGGAGCCACCCTGCCCCGGTTCCGGTCCCTCCGCGATGTGTGTTGTGCCACCTGGTGGAACCATCGTCCTGGTCCGGGACGTTTTTACAGGTCCACGCACGCGTGGCCGTTTCCCGGCTCCACGCGCGCGTGCCTGATCACTGGGCCTGCCCCACGCGTACTAAGGGGCCCAAGAGAAAGGCGGCTCCGTGGACCTGCTCGACATCCTGCTGTTGCTGGTGATCCTTGCCTACGCGGCGTCCGGCTACCGGCGCGGGCTGGTCGCCGGCTGTGTGTCGCTGGCCGGTTTCGTGGGCGGTGCCGTCATCGGCGTATGGGTGCTGCCGTGGATGATGGACCTGGTGACTGCGGGGACGTCGGCGGCGACGGTGACGGCCGTGCTGACGGTGCTGGTGCCCGCCGTGGTGGGCCACGAGCTGGCGGGCCGGCTGGCGCTGAAGCTGCGCCGCGAGCTGGATCAGGGGCCGCTGCGGGTGGCCGACGGGGTCGGCGGGGCGGCGGCGAACACGGTGGCGGTGCTGCTGGTGGCCTGGGTCGCCGCGAGCGTCCTGGGAGCCTCCTCGTCCACCCTCATCACCCAGTCGATCCGCAATTCCGCGCTGCTGGGCGCCGTACAGACAGCGATGCCGGACACGACGCCCACCTGGTTCTCGCGGGCCACCTCGGCGCTGACGGAGGCGGGCTTCCCGCAGGTCTTCAACCCGTTCGAGAACGAGCCGACGGCGGGTGTCGCGAAGCCCTCCGGCGACAGCGTCACCGCGGCCGCGACGAGCGCCGCCAAACGCAGCACGGTGAAGATCGAGGGCGCCGCGGGCAACCAGGGCCGGGAGGGCAGCGGGTTCGCGTACGCGGCGCAGCACGTGTTGACCAACGCCCATGTGGTGGCGGGCATCGACAACCCGACCGTGCGGGTGGGCGGTGTGGGCCGCGTGTACTCGGCGCGGGTGGTGTTCTTCGATCCGCGCAAGGACGTCGCGGTCCTGTACGTACCGGACCTCAGGGTTCCCCTCCTGCGCTTCGACGACAGCGCCAAGCGCGGCGACTCGGCGGTCGTCGCGGGCTATCCGCAGGACGGCGGTCTGGATCTCCAGGCGGCCACGGTCGCAGGCCGGATCAACGCGCGGGGCCAGAACATCTACAACTCGAGCATGGTCACCCGGGAGATCTACTCGATCCGCTCCACCGTCCGCCCCGGCAACTCCGGCGGCCCGCTCCTCACCACCGACGGCAGGGTGTACGGCGTCGTGTTCGCCCGCTCGACCTCGGACAACGAGACGGGTTACGTCCTGACGGCCGACGAGGTCGCGGGCGACGCCCAGCGCGCGGCGGCCGCGACGACACCGGTGGACACGGGCGACCTGATCACCTCGTGATCAGAGAAAGCGGCCCATGAACACGTCGTCGACGTACTCGCCGTCGAGCAGGAACTCCTCGGGCAGGACGCCCTCCACCTCGAAGCCCTCGGACTCGTAGAGCTTCCGTGCCGGGGCGTTGTGCCCGAGGACGCGCAGCGTGATCCGCCGGGCGCCCTGCCGTCGCGCCTCGTCCTGCACGGCCCGCAGCAGCGCCCGTCCGACGCCCGTGCCGCGCGCCTCCTCGGCGACGGCGAGTCCCTGGATCTGCCGGACGTGGGCGTTGCAGGCGAGGGGCGTGGGATAGCCCAGCTTGATGTAGCCGACGAGGACGCCGTCGAGTTCGGCCACGTGATGGTCCCGGGGGCCGAACCGCTCGTTGTAGAAGGGTTCGTACGGCGGCTGGGGGCGCGGCATGACAGCGTGCAGGGTGGACCAGGTGGCGCGGTCGAGACGGCCGAGCGCGTCCTCGTCGTCGAGGGTGGCGATGCGTATGTGCGGTACCGGCATGAAGGTCACTTTACGGCGGCCCCGCGGAGTCCCGGCCCGCTTTTCCCCGGGGCACGCGGCAGGATGGACGCATGAACGACTCACCGCTCGCTCCGGATTCCCGTAGGTCCCGTATCGCGATCGCCGGTGCGTCCGGCCTGATCGGTTCGGCGCTGACGCGCTCCCTGATCGCGGACGGACACGAGGTGGTCCGCCTCGTACGGCGTGCGCCCCGCGGGAGGGACGAGCTGCGATGGGACCCGGACGGGCAGCGGATGGACGCCGGGGGGCTCGCCGGCTGCGCGGCGGTGGTCAACCTCGCGGGGGCGGGGGTCGCTTCACGGCGGTGGACGGAGGCGTACAGGCGGAAGATCCGGGACAGCCGGGTGCGGGGGACGGCCACGCTGGCCGAGGCGGTGGCCTCGCTCGACGAGCGGCCGCGGGTGTTCGTCAACGGGAGTGCGATCGGGTTCTACGGCGAGACGGGCGACCGGGTGGTGGACGAGTCGGCACCGCCCGGGGAGGGTTTCCTTCCCTCCGTGTGCGTGGCGTGGGAGGGGGCGGCGGCGCCGGCCCAGGAGGCGGGTGTCCGTACCGTCTTCGCCCGTACGGGGCTGGTGGTGGCCCGTGAGGGCGGGGCATGGGGGAAGCTGTTTCCGCTCTTCAAGGCGGGGCTCGGTGGGCGGATGGGAGACGGCCGGCAGTACTGGAGCTATATCTCCCTCCATGACGAGGTGGCCGCGATCCGGCACCTCATCGACACGTCGTCCGTGTCCGGGCCGGTGAATCTCACCGCGCCGACCCCCCTCACCAACCGGGAGATCACCGAGGCGATGGGGCGCGTCCTGCACCGGCCCACCGTCTTCCCCACCCCGGCCCCCCTCCTCCGGCTCGCCCTCGGCGACATGTCCGGCGACGTCCTCGGCAGCCAACGCGTCCACCCCACCCGTCTGCTGTCCTCCGGCTTCACCTTCGCCTTCCCGTCGATCGAGGGGGCGTTGCGAGCGGCGCTGCACTGACGGACGTCCCTCGCCCCCGCCGCCCCTGCCCTCCCCCGAGCTCTCGGCTTCGCTCGAACAGGGGGACCCCCATCATCCCCACTCGGGGACTCCGTCAGGGGCGCGGGGAACTGCGCGACCAGCCCCCACGCATCCGCAGACAAGGAAACCGTGCACCCCCATGCGACCGTGCACGCCCGACGCGCGACTGTCCACAGCCCCCAACGCACCTACCCTCGACCCGAACTCGGGTATCCCCAGGGCCCGTTGGGGGCATGACGTTCCCACCGGCCGCGCAACCTCGAGGAGGGGTACGTGCTAGAGCCCGTAAGCAAGGCGGACGTGGACGTCGTCATCGTCGGGGCCGGAGCCGCGGGACTCGCGGCCGCCCAGCACCTGACCAGGGCGGGCCTCACGACGAAGGTTCTGGAGGCCGCCCCCACCGTGGGCGGCCGCATGACGACGGAGAAGGTGGACGGCTTCCGGCTCGACCGCATCGGCCGGCTCCTGTCCACCTCGTACCCCGAACTGCACCGCACCCCGGGCCTGAACGCCCTGGCCCTGCGCCCGTTCTCGCCGGGCGTGCTGCTGCACAGCGACGGCCGCCACCACCGCGCCGCCACCACCCCCCGGAGCGCAAGGGGCGCACTCACCGCCGCGCGCGCCCTCGCAAGCGCCCCCCGTCTCCACCGGAGCCAGGCCTCGCGCCCCGGACCCCTCGGCGGCCACCTCGACCAGACCCGCCTGGCCACCGCCCTCGCCCGCCTCGCCGTCACACCACCCGAACGCCTCCTCACCCGCCCCGACCTCCCCACCGCACAGGCGCTGACCACCCGTGGCCTGCCGCCCCGTACGGTCGACGGTTTTCTGCGCCCCCTGCTCGCCGCGCTCCTGTGCGACCCGGACCTCACCACCTCCAGCCGCGCCGCCGACCTGGCTCTGCATTCGTTCGCGTCGGGCCGGCTGTGCCTGCCGGAGGGCGGCGCGGACACCCTGCCTGAGCTCCTCGCCGCCTCCCTGCCCCCTGGCACCGTCCACACCGGCGTCGAGGTCACCGCGGTCTCCACGACCACCGTGACGACGAAGGACCACGGCGAACTCACCTGCCGGGCCATCCTGCTGGCGACCGGAGCCCGCGCCGCGGCCCGGCTGCTGCCCGGTCTGCGCGTCCCGGCCTTCCATCCGGTGACGGTCCTGCACCACACCACGGACGAGCCCCCGTTGACCGACCCGGCCCTGCTGCTGGACGCCGACCGGAGCGGCCCGGTGGCGCAGACGGCGGTCATCAGCCAGGTCGACCCCTCCCGCGCGCCCGCCGGACGGGCGCTCGTCTCCTCGACGGTGCTGGGCACGCCCCCGGCCGCCACCCATCTGGACACCGCGGTCCGCGCCCAACTGGCCCGCCTTTACGGCACGTCGACGACCCGCTGGGAACTCCTCGCGGTCCACCACACCCGTGACGCGGTCCCCGCGATGCCCTCGCCGCACGACCTGCGCCGCCCTGTACGCCTCCTGGCGGGCCTGTACGTCTGCGGGGACCACCGGGACACCGGCACGGTCCAGGGCGCCCTGCATTCGGGCCGCCGGGCCGCCCACGCCCTCATGCTGGACCTGGGCGCCCGTCCGGCCGTGACGGAGGAGCATCTGGAGACGGCGGCCTGAGTCAGCCCAGGGCCGCCACCCGGTCCCGGTAGCCCCGTACGGGTGCCGCGTCCCGGTACGGTTCGAGCCGCCGCTCGAAGTCCCGTACGTACTCGACGGCCCGGACCGACCGCATCTCCGCCGCCTGCCCCGCGGCCTCGGCACCCAACAGGCAGGCCTGGTCGAGCTCCCCGAGCCCGAGCCGTGCCGAGGCGAGCACCACCCGGCAGAACAGCCGGCTGCGCGCGAAGCCGGGCGCCCGCAACTGCAGCGAGCGCTCGGCGTGCTGCGCCGCGGCCCGGTACTGCTGCAGATCCCGGTGGCAGTGACCGAACTCGTCGGCGAGCTGCGCCTCGTCGAAGAACCGCGCCCAGTGCGGGGCCTCGTCCCCCGGCCGGGCGGATCCGAGGGCCCGCTCGGCGCGCACCAGCGACGCCGTGCAGGCCCGTACCTCCCCGAGTACGCCGTGCCCGCGCGCCTCCACGGAGTGCAGCAGCGCCTGGACGACGGGCGGCACGGACGAGCCGACGCCCTGCTGCGCGACCCGGGCGAGCTGCACGGCCTCGCGCCCGTGGCCGAGGTAGACCGCCTGCCGGCTCATGGTGACCAGGACGTACGAGCCGTACGCCCGGTCGCCGGCCGCCTGCGACAGTCGCAGCGCCTGCACGAAGTAGCGCTGCGCGAGCCCGTGCGCGCCGATGTCGTACGAGGTCCAGCCGGCGAGGCGGGTGAGGTCGGCGGCGGCCGCGAACAGGCGCCGCCCGGTCTGCTCGCCGTACGCGCCGCGCAGCATGGGCTCGGCCTCGTGCTCCAGGTAGCGGACCAGGGCCTGGCGGGCGTGGCCGCCGCCGTAGGCGTGGTCGAGGGCGCGGAACAGTTCGCCCACCGAGCGCAGGGCGGCGATGTCCCCGCCGGTGACCTTCTGGCCGGGGCCGCGTTCGGTCTGGCTGCGCTGGCGGGGGACCGCGGGGCGCCCCTGGGCGGGGATGCGCGCGGCGGCCTGGTCGCCGCGGCTCACCCGGTCGTCGGCCCGTCCGATCAGCCAGTCGCGGCTGGGGACGACCAGCCCCGCCGGGGTGAAGGCGATCTTGCGGAGTTCGGCGTGGCTGCCGGAGTCCTTGCGCCACAGCCCGCTGACGATGTCTACGGCCTCCTCCGGGGTCGCGGCGAACTCGAGGCCCGCGTAGACGGGTGCGCAGGCGTCGAGCCCGAGGTCCTGCGCGGTGAGGCGGCGGCCGAGGCGCCGCGTGAACACCTCGGCGATGAGGGCGGGTGTGGTGCCGCGGGGCTGCTGCCCGCGGAGCCACCGCGTCACCGATGTCTTGTCATATCTCAGGTCAAGTCCGTGTTCGAGGCCGAGCTGGTCCACGCGACGGGCGAGACCTGCGTTGGAGAACCCCGCTTCTGCGATGAGCGCGGCGAGCTGGCGATTGGGCGTGCGCTGCGCGGGTCGTTCCGTCATCTGCGGTGCGGTCTCCTGCCTTCCGGGCATCACTGGGTGCCCGGATTGCCTGTGAGCAGCCCTTATGGCCTCGTGGACGGCGCGAATGTAGCGGAGAGTAAGCACCCGATCGCAGGCTTCGACTTACATTCATCCGATCGTGTGAGGATTGACCGCTGGGCTGACGCGCGCGGCCCGGACGTACAGTGGCGTGGGCGCGTTACGTACCTGACGAAAGGTTCTTTCGTCTGCCGCAGAACGGGCCCGCCGGTTGCCACACCACAGGTTCTGAAGGTTCTGAGGCTTCTAGGGAGGCGCTTGCCGTGAGTGAGTTGCGGTTCGTCCGCATGGGATTCGGTGCCGAGGCCGTGGAGTACCAAGAGGCCTGGGACGAGCAGCGCCGCGTGCATGCCGCCCGTTTCCTGGACGAGGTCCCCGACACCTGTCTGCTTCTGGAGCACCCGCCGGTCTACACGGCGGGCCGGCGGACGGCGGACAGCGAACGGCCCCTCGACGGCACCCCCGTGGTCGACGTGGACCGCGGCGGCAAGATCACCTGGCACGGGCCCGGGCAGCTCGTGGGCTACCCGATCCAGAAGCTGCCGCGCCCGGTGGACGTGGTGGCGCACCTGCGGCGGCTGGAAGAGGTCATGATCCGGGTCTGCGCCGAGTTCGGCGTCGAGACCAGGCGGGTGGAGGGCCGGGCGGGCGTCTGGGTCCTGGGCGACCCCGTCACCTCGCGACCCTCCCTCGGCGGGCTCTCCCTCGACTTCGACCCGCGGCTGACGGACGAGGAGTTCGACCCCCGTCTGAACGGGCCCGAGTACGCGCCCTCCAACGCCGGTCAGCGGCGCGAGGACCGGAAGATCTGCGCCATGGGGATCCGGGTCGCCAAGGGCGTCACCATGCACGGCTTCGCCCTGAACGTGAATCCGGACACATCCTCCTTCGACAAGATCATCCCGTGTGGGATCCGGGACGCGGGGGTGACGTCCCTGGCGTACGAGCTGGGGCGCGACGTCACCATCGCCGAGGTCCTGCCGGTCGCCGAGAAGCACCTCCGCGACGTCCTGGAGAACGCGGACCTGCGCCCCCGCGAGGTCGAACGGGCCTCGGCCTGACGGATTTCGGGTGCGGGTGGCGGGGGCCGACCGCGTAGTTCCCCGCGCCCCCGGGGCGGGGTTTCGCCCCGATTCCCCGCCCGTCCGAAGTGGCCCGGCTGCGGGCCGGCGGAGGCTGGTCGCGCAGTTCCCGCGCCCCTGAAGGCCTCGACTCGTCCGGCGTTTGAGGACGAGTCCCGCCCCCGCCCACCCGGCCCCGCATCTCCAGCCCGTCCGGCGTTTGAGGACGAGGCCGTGCAGGCCGATGCGGGGGCTCGGGGCGGCAGCCCCCAGGGGTGGGACGGGCAGGGGCGGCGGGGGCGAGGAAAGCCCGGGAATGCACCCCCGGTCCGCAAGGTTGCCCACCCCGGGGGCCGAGAACCGTACGGGCGTACCCTGGTGTACGCCGAAGAATCGAAGCTACAGGGAGCCGATGTGTCCGCAGTCGCACCCGACGGACGCAAAATGCTGCGCCTGGAGGTCCGGAACGCCCAGACCCCCATCGAGCGCAAGCCCGAGTGGATCAAGACCCGGGCGAAAATGGGCCCCGAGTACACGAAGATGCAGAACCTCGTGAAGAGCGAGGGCCTGCACACGGTCTGCCAGGAGGCGGGCTGCCCCAACATCTACGAGTGCTGGGAAGACCGCGAGGCCACGTTCCTGATCGGCGGCGACCAGTGCACCCGGCGCTGCGACTTCTGCCAGATCGACACGGGCAAGCCGGAGGCACTCGACCGCGACGAGCCCCGTCGCGTGGGCGAGTCCGTGGTCACGATGGACCTGAACTACGCCACCATCACCGGCGTCGCCCGCGACGACCTGGAGGACGGCGGGGCGTGGCTGTACGCCGAGACGGTCCGCCAGATCCACCGGCAGACGGCGGAGCGCGAGGCCGGCCGCACCAAGGTCGAGCTCCTCGCCCCCGACTTCAACGCCGAGCCCGCCCAGCTCGCCGAGGTCTTCTCGTCCCGCCCGGAGGTCTTCGCGCACAACGTCGAGACGGTCCCCCGGATCTTCAAGCGCATCCGCCCGGGCTTCCGCTACGAGCGCTCACTGAAGGTCATCACCGAGGCGCGCGACTACGGTCTGGTCACGAAGTCGAACCTCATCCTCGGCATGGGCGAGACCCGCGAGGAGGTCAGCGAGGCCCTCACGCAGCTGCACGAGGCGGGCTGCGAGCTGGTGACCATCACGCAGTACCTGCGTCCCTCCGTGCGCCACCACCCCGTGGAGCGCTGGGTCAAGCCGCACGAGTTCGTGGAGCTGAAGGAGGAGGCCGAGCAGATCGGCTTCTCCGGTGTCATGTCGGGCCCGCTGGTGCGCTCCTCGTACCGCGCCGGCCGGCTGTACCAGATGGCCATCGAGAAGCGGGGCGCGTACGTCGCCTCGCAGGCGGTCTGAACACCCGTACGGAGCAGTGCGGGCGACACAATTTGAAACGCTCTGCAACGCGAGCGGTGGCACTCAGTGCCACCGCTCGCGTGTGAATCGGCGCACAAGCAACTCCCCCCACAATGTGGCCAATTCACCGCGCTGCCGACTGTCCACGCAGATGGGAACAGGCGTCAGGACAGCGTCAGGCTGGAGGCCCGCCGCATCAAGGCTTCATTGGTGTTTGACCGGTCGGTCACGCCCTGGTAACACCAATCAGTGACCCTGGTCTTACGCCACGTACCGCCCCGTCCAGAGCCGCCATCCCGAGGGGGGACCTCCATCATGCAGGCCGCGCCCGTACGCGCCACAGCCATCCCGTCGTTCACCGATGCACTCCGTGCCGTCGAGTCGCTGCTCATGAGCAGCGGTCAGCGCACCGCCCGCCGCAACGCCTGGACCTCCGTGCTGGAGGACCGCCGCCGCGCCAAGGACCGGGTCGAGGCGCAGCGCGTGCTGGAGTCCGTGGCGACGCGTTCGTAGCCGCCGCCGGACCCCCGTGCGGGCACTGCCGCCGCCCGCCCGGACACTGCCGTCGTCGGCGCTTGTCGGGCCACGTAGACTTCGTGGCATGGCGAGGAAGGAAACTGCAGCGGACGCTGCGAACCCCGGGCGACTCAAGCAGATCGCTCTGACCTACAAGATGACTCGCAAGGCCGACTCCAAGATCGGTCTTGTACTCGCGGCAGTCGGAATCGTCACCTTCGGTGTCTTCCTCGCGATCGGCCTCTTGATCGACCACCCGTACTACCTGGGCATTCTCGGCCTCCTGCTCGCCTTCCTCGCGACGGCGATCGTCTTCGGGCGCAGGGCCGAGCGAGCCGCGTTCGGGCAGATGGAAGGCCAGCCGGGCGCAGCCGCGGCCGTGCTGGACAACATCGGCCGGGGCTGGACCACGACTCCGGCGGTGGCGATGAACCGCAGCCAGGACGTGGTGCACCGCGCGGTCGGCAAGGCCGGCATCGTGCTGGTGGCCGAGGGCAACCCGAACCGGGTGAAGAGCCTGCTGGCGGCCGAGAAGAAGAAGATGGCGCGGATCGTCGCCGATGTGCCCGTGCACGACGTGCTCGTGGGCACCGGTGAGGGTCAGGTCGGGCTGAAGAAGCTCCGCACCACGATGCTGAAGTTCCCCCGCGTCCTGACCGGCCCGCAGGTGACGGCCACCAACGACCGGTTGCGCGCGATGGGCGACCTGATGAGCAACATGCCCCTTCCGAAGGGTCCGATGCCCAAGGGCATGCGGATGCCGCGCGGCGGACCGAAGGCCCGCTGACACTCCTCTGAGCAGAGTTACGACGATGGGGGCGCCCGGATCACTCCGGGCGCCCCCATCGTCGTACCGCTCGTCGCACCACTCGTCGTACAGGCCGGGTGTCGTCATACGGGCCGGGTGCCGTCATACGAGCCGGGCGCCGTCATACGGGCCGCCGTCATACGGACCGGGCGCCGTCATACGAGCCGGGTGTCGTCATACGAGCCGAGCGCCGTCATACGAGCCGGGCGCCGTCATACGGGCCGCCGTCATAGGAGCCGGGTGCCGTCATACGAGCCGGGTGTCGTCGTACGGGCCTGGTGCCCGGTCGCTAGGCCCGGACCTCGATCGTGCGGGCCATGCGGTCGTGCAGGCCCCGGCCGTCGCGGTCCCAGATCAGGGCGGGGACGGCCACGCACAGCAGGGCGGTGCGCAGCAGGACACGCAGCGGGTTGAGACGGCCGCCGCCCTCGGGGACGATCCGCAGGCCCAGGAGGCGCTTGCCCGGGGTGAAGCCGACCGTGCCGACGGTCAGGACGCCCAGGACGAAGAAGACGAGCAGGGCCCAGTTGCCCGTCGACCCCGGCTTGTAGCCGTGGGTGAGCAGTCCGTATGCGATCAACAGGCACAGGGCCCAGTCGATGGCGAGGGCGCCCAGCCTGCGGCCGGGGCGGGCGATGGAGCCGGGGCCCTGTTCCGGCAGACCCAGCTGTTCGCCTCGGTATCCGAGGTCGGCACCGGCGTCCTCCAGGGCCGCGCGGGGTCCGGAGAGCCACGATCCGATTGCTTGCCTGTTGTCCACCCGTCCACGGTACTGCGCCCGTTTTGGCATACGGACAGGAGGGGCCCGGCTGCCCCAGGTCGGTTAACTTGGGCGAAACAAATGGGTCACGCTGGAGAAATCCCCCATCCCTATGGTCGGCTCCAGCGTGTGCCACCGCACTGGCCGCACGAACGAACTACCACCCCGGTCCACTGTGGGCGGGAGTAGGAGGAGCTGGATGTTCCAGAACGCCGACGAGGCCAAGAAGTTCATCGCGGACGAGGACGTCAAGTTCGTCGACGTCCGCTTCTGCGACCTGCCGGGCGTGATGCAGCACTTCACGATCCCGGCCGAGGCCTTCGACCCGGCCGAGGAGCTCGCGTTCGACGGCTCCTCGATCCGCGGCTTCCAGGCCATCCACGAGTCCGACATGGCGCTCCGCGCCGACCTGTCCACCGCGCGCGTCGACCCCTTCCGCCGCGACAAGACGGTCAACATCAACTTCTTCATCCACGACCCGATCACGGGCGAGCAGTACTCCCGTGACCCGCGCAACGTGGCGAAGAAGGCCGAGGCCTACCTCGCGTCGACCGGCATCGCCGACACCGCGTACTTCGGCCCCGAGGCCGAGTTCTACGTCTTCGACAGCGTGCGCTTCGACACCAAGTCGAACGAGGCCTTCTACCACATCGACTCCGAGGCCGGCGCCTGGAACACCGGTGCCCTCGAGGACAACCGTGGTTACAAGGTCCGCTACAAGGGCGGCTACTTCCCGACCCCGCCGGTCGACCACTTCGCCGACCTGCGTGCCGAGATCTCCCTGGAGCTGGCCAAGTCCGGCCTCCAGGTCGAGCGCCAGCACCACGAGGTGGGCACCGCCGGCCAGGCCGAGATCAACTACAAGTTCAACACGCTGCTCGCCGCGGCCGACGACCTCCAGCTCTTCAAGTACATCGTGAAGAACGTCGCCTGGCGCAACGGCAAGACCGCGACCTTCATGCCGAAGCCGATCTTCGGCGACAACGGCTCGGGCATGCACGTCCACCAGTCGCTGTGGGCCAACGGCGACCCGCTGTTCTACGACGAGGCCGGTTACGCGGGCCTCTCGGACACCGCCCGCTACTACATCGGCGGCATCCTCAAGCACGCCCCGTCGCTCCTCGCCTTCACGAACCCGACGGTGAACTCGTACCACCGTCTGGTCCCCGGCTTCGAAGCCCCGGTCAACCTGGTGTACTCGCAGCGCAACCGCTCCGCTGCCATGCGTATCCCGATCACCGGTTCGAACCCGAAGGCCAAGCGCGTCGAGTTCCGTGCGCCCGACTCCTCCGGTAACCCGTACCTGGCCTTCTCCGCCCTGCTGCTCGCGGGCCTCGACGGCATCAAGAACAAGGTCGAGCCGGCCGAGCCGATCGACAAGGACCTCTACGAGCTCGCCCCCGAGGAGCACGCGGGCGTCGCCCAGGTCCCGACGTCCCTCCCGGCCGTCCTCGACCGCCTCGAGGCCGACCACGAGTTCCTGCTCGCGGGCGACGTCTTCACGTCCGACCTGATCGAGACGTGGATCGACTACAAGCGCACGAACGAGATCGCGCCGCTGCAGCTGCGTCCGCACCCGCACGAGTTCGAGCTGTACTACGACGTCTAAAGATGTACTACGACGTCTAAAGATCACGACAGACGCCTGAAAAAAGACGTCTGAAAAACTGAGGGCCGCCACCTGTGAGTACAGGTGGCGGCCCTCGGCCGTGGTCCGTCAGGGCACCACGATGACTACGACTCCACCACCGAAGCCGTTGTTGAAGCCGTTGTTGAAGCCGAAGCCGTTGTTGAAGCCGAAACGGTTGAAGCCGGTGTTGAAGCCGTTGTTGAAGCCGTTGTTGAAGCCGAACCCGCAGTTGTTCCCGAATCCACGGCCACCCCAGTTGGAACAGCCGAAGGTGGTGACCTGGGTCGGGGCTTGGGCCGGGGCAGCTGCCGAGGCCGTACCTGCTGCGCCGATCGCGGCGCCTCCGGCCATCAGAACGCCGATGGCGGATACCGCGAAGAAGCGCCTCGCACGTTGTGCCTTCATGGATGAATCCTCCTTGCACCCCTCGTGCGGTCTTTCGGAGGCACGAGACGGATGGCAGATGGCCGTGACCGCGGCGGAGCGGGTCCGGCGCGATGCTCGCCCGAGTACGGGGAGTACGTTCAAACCGCCGACGCGTGCAGCGGGCGTACTCCGATGGCGGCTCTTTTCACTAAGAGCTGCTCGCGAATAAAGGCTAGTCGGCGATCGACCACTCAGCATCTTGGGCGGAATCCCCCAGATCTCGCACGGAATCCCACAGGTTGCCTTTGCACCTCCTAGGGGTGTTCGGAACCGCTTCATGGGCATCCGCAGGTGCACACTGGACAGCGGGACGAGTGCCTTACTGCGGGGGTGATGCAGATGCAGAGCCGGTTCCGGAGCGATCCGCGGTTGACCGTACGCATGACGGTCACGCTGTTCCTGCTCGGATTGCTGTACGTGGCCTTCGTCGCCGCGTTGATCGTGCTGCTCAAGTCCTGGGTGCTGGTCGTGATCGTCGCGGCCCTGGTTCTCGGCGCGCAGTACTGGTTCTCGGACCGGATCGCGCTCTACGCGATGCACGGCCGGATCGTGGAGCGCGAGGAGTATCCGCAGCTGCACGGGGTCGTCGACCGGCTGTGTGCCGTCGCCGACATGCCGAAGCCGCTGGTCGCCGTGTCGGACATCGACATGCCGAACGCGTTCGCGACCGGGCGGAACGCCGATCACGCGGTCCTCTGCGTGACCACCGGGCTGCTGCGGCGGCTGGAGCCCGACGAGCTGGAGGGCGTGCTCGCGCACGAGCTGTCGCACGTGGCGCACAAGGACGTCGCCGTGATCACCGTGGCCTCGTTCCTCGGGGTGATCGCCGGTCTGATCGTGCGGTTCGCCTTCTACTCGCAGCTCTTCGGCGGGCGTGGCCGCAAGGACCAGAACACCGTGGCGATCTTCATGGCGGTGATGGCCGTCTCCGCGGCCGTGTACGCGATCAGCTTCCTGCTCATCCGGGCCCTGTCCCGGTACCGCGAGCTGGCCGCCGACCGGTCCGCCGCCCTGCTCACCGGCCGGCCCTCGGCGCTGGCGTCCGCGCTGACGAAGGTCTCCGGGGACATCGCGCGGATCCCGACCAAGGACCTGCGGACGGCACAGGCGTTCAACGCGTTCTACTTCACGCCGGCCTTCGGTGCCGAACCGGGGATCGCGAAGCTCTTCTCGACCCACCCCAGCCTGGAGCAGCGGCTCGAACAACTGGGCAGGATCTCGGCGGAGCTGGGCGAGGCGGCGACTCCGGAGAGCACCACGTGACTCCTCCTGCCGCTTCCTGACTCTTCCTGACCCTCTTGTCCCTCCTGGGCCATGGCCCTTCGTCCCTTCCGGAAAGGCAGCCGACTGCATGGGGTTCCTGGACATCCTGCTCGGGCGCACCAAGGCCGTCGCGCCCGATCTCGACCAGCTCTTCGGGCTGCCGTCGGCGGCCGTGACCCTGCAGGCCGCCGCCGGGTTCACCCCGACCGGGACGGGCGCGGTGTGTTTCGCGAGCGTCGAGGGCGGGGCCTTCGCCCAGGCGCACCAGGAGGTGCAGGAGCTGCTCGACGCGGATGCCGAACGCACGGGTCCGCCGGTGGAGGTCAGCCGGGACGAGTACGGGTATTCGTGGCTGGTCTCGCGGCGGGAACCGGACGATCTGCCCGCGCTGGTCGGTGATCTGCACGCGGTCAACAGCGCGCTGGAGGACAGCGGCTTCGGACCGCAGCTGCTCTGCTCCGTGGCCGGCTTCCAGGACACCGGGCAGCGACGGCTCGGGCTCGTCTACCTCTACAAGCGCGGCACCTTCTATCCCTTCGCACCGCTGGCCGGGGAGGCCCAACGGCGCGACAACGCGCTGGAGCTGCAGGTCAAGGCCGCGCTCGCGGACGATCTGCGGATCGAGCAGGACCTCAGCCGCTGGTTCCCCATCTGGGGCGCCCCGGGTCTGTGACCTCCCGGGAACCGACGTCCGGGTGCTACGTCCGGCGTTCCTGGCGGCGGGCCTCCAGCGGACGCTCGCGGCGGTAGCGGCGCTCCCACTTGGCCTGCTGGTCACGACGCTGACGGTAGGCACGGTAACTGGTGTCCGGACGGGCCGGGGAACCGGACGTGCCCGAGGGCGCCGCCGCGGACGTGCTGCCCCAGGTACGGCCGTAACGGGCGTACACGAAGAGCAGGGCGATCGCGGCGAGCCACAGGACGTGGTTCGAGAAGCCCAGGACGACCAGGGTCACGGTCGCGGAAACGATCAAGGTTCCCATGACGGGACTCCTTGTGTGCGTGGGTGGCTGTGTGCCGACAGGGCGCTGGGGGTGGGTCCCCGTCGGTCGGTGCGTAGAGAGTAGCCCCGAGTCCGCCACCTGATGCCTGTCCGACGAAAAGCAGACGTGGCTGAAAAGCGGGCGTGGGTCATTGGGGGTCATGGGTAAATGGGCGGATGCTCGCCTCCTTCGCACTCGACCACGACGGTGAACGACTGAGCTGTGTCAGCGGCGGCGGTGACGACGGCCATGGCACCGGCCATGGCGATGACCGTGGCGCCACGGCCACCGTCGTCCTGCTGCACGGCGCGGGCCTCGGCAACAAGGAGCGACTGCTGCCGCTGCTGGAGGAGTTCGTGGCACGCGGCTGCCGGAGCCTCGCCCTCGACTTCTCCGGACACGGCGAGAGTTCGGGCGAACTCAAGGACCTGAGCCTGCGCCGACGCTTCGAGCAGGCCGTCTCCGTCATCGACGCGTCGGTCCCGGCGGACGGACCGCTGATCCTCGTCGGGTTCAGCATGAGCGGCCAGACGGTGGCCGATCTCGCCGGGCACTACGGGCGGCGCGTGGTGGCGCTGGGCCTGTGCGC
Source organism: Streptomyces sp. NPDC007095 (assembly GCF_040634475.1). Lineage (NCBI taxonomy): Bacteria > Bacillati > Actinomycetota > Actinomycetes > Kitasatosporales > Streptomycetaceae > Streptomyces > Streptomyces sp. NPDC007095. The sequence continues at coordinate 7,502 of NZ_JBEYFS010000141.1, read as the reverse complement.
GCCCGCGGTGTACGGCGCCGAGGCGTGGCAGGTTCCGTTCGGGGAGGATGGGGGTACCTCCCGCTCGGGCGAAGTCGAGAGTGGGGGAGGGCGCTTCAGCGAGATCATCCGGGCGCCGGACAGCTGGCGGCAGGCCCCGGCGCTCGATGTGCTGCGCGGGTACGACGGCCGTGCGGTCCTCGCCGTACCCGGTACGGACGCCGTCATCCCGCCCGCCGTCACCGAGGCCGTGACGGACGCTCTCACCGCCCGTGCCCAGTTCACCCGGCTCGAATTCCCCGATGCCGACCACATGCTGGGCCTGTGGCTGCGCGAACACGCCGCCGACCGGGCCCGGTTCGTGGACGCCGTACTTGTGGGACTGGGTGAGCGGGGGTGGACCGCGACCCGCGGCTGGGTGGCCAGACAGCTTCCGGCCGGCAGGAGCGTACGGGAGTCCACGGCCCTGCGTGGCGGCTGGAGCTCCCAGATGCGCCGGCTCACCCTCGACGACGGTACGGGTCTGGTGCTGCGGTCGTTCGTGAAACCCTTCTACCGCCGTCATGCGCCCGGCCTGCTGGCCCGCGAGGCGTCCGTCCTCACCCTGCTCGCCCCGTACGAGGACGTGCCCGCGCCCGAGCTCCAGGCCGTCGACGCCGCCGCCGAACACTGCGACCACCCTTCGCTGTTGATGTCCTGGCTGCCGGGCGGGGTACGGGTCGACGAGGAGGACCTGGACCGGCGCATCGACCTGCTGGCCGGCCAACTTGCCCGTATCCACGCGGTGGTTCCGGCCGACCGCCCACGTCCCTACCAGGCATGGACCTCGCCCGAACGTGTCCGTGCGCCCCGGGGCGTGCTGTGGGAGCGGGCGGTGGACGTGATCAGGCGCGAACCCCCGGCGTACGAAGGGTGTTTCCTGCACCGGGACTTCCATCCCGGCAATGTGCTCTTCACCGGCGCGGGCGACACACTGCGGATCAGTGGGGTGGTCGACTGGGTGGAGACCTCGTGGGGGCCCGCCGACCTGGACGTGGCCCACTGCTCCACGGCCCTCGCGCTGCTGCACGGGGAGGCGTACGGCCTGGGGTTCCGCGCGCGGTACGAGGCACACGGCGGACGCCGACCGGCCGACGCCGGGGAACACTTGTACTGGCGGCTGCTGGACGCGCTGGCCTACTCCCCCGACGCCGAGAAGCTCGCGGTGCCGTGGCGGGAACTGGGGCGCACGGACCTGACCCCCGAGCTGCTGGGCGAACGGCTGACGGCGTATGTGACCGGACTGTTCGAGCTGTACGGCTGAAGGCATCGGCGACGGCGACGGCGACGGCGACGGCGACGGCAGGACGGTCGCCGGAGCGGGAGGCGCGTTTGCGGGTGTCAGGCCCGCACGGCGCGGGCTACGTCGGCGGTGACGTCTCCGGAGAGGGTGCGGTTGCTGCGGGCGGTTGCGTCCTTGGCCGCGCCCGCCGGGACGTCGTTCAGGGTGACGACGACCGTGTCGAGGAGGTTGCCGCCCTTGTCGCGGAAGTCGACCTGGACCGCGTACGTCTTCGCCGCGGACGTCGGGTTGGTGGCGGTGGCCTTGACGGTGGCCCGGCCCGCGGAGTCGATGGTCACCTGGCCGCCGAGCTTCACCTCGTCCTTGGCATTCAGACCGTTCTTGAACTCGTCGAACTTCCGCCCGGCCTCGGCTGTCGCCGAGGCGAGGGTGCCGCCGGCCTCGGACGCGAGGGAGGAGGCGGCGGAGGCCACGTCGGACGGGGTGGTGCCGTCGGAACAGCCGGCCAGGGCGGCGCCGAGAGCCAGGAGGAGCACGACAGCCACGGCCCCCGGGCCGGTCCGCCGTACGCCGGGCGCTCGTATCCCGCTCACCCCGTGTACCCCGCCTGTCCCGCATATCCCCTGCCTCGCGTGCCGCGCCATGTCGTCTCCCGACGTTCCACTGCGGATTCCCGTTTCAGTCAAGGCCGTGCGCAGGGCGTACGCATGGCGGGGGCGGCGATCGGGTGAGGCGCGAGAGGATGCGGGGACGGCAGCTACGAGAGGGAGGCGGCGTGGGCGAGGAGCGACGGCACATCGCAGCGGCGGAGCGGCGGGCCAGGCTCGCCCTGCGGCACCGGCTCGCGGGGACGGCGCGCGCGGCGAGCCCCGAGGAGGTCGCCGGGTCCCTGGTCGCACTGCACGGGACCGATCCGGCGACGGTGTACCTGGCGGTGGGCGCGCGGGTCGCGGACGCCGGGAAGACGGTGGCGGAGCTCGACCGGGCGCTGTACGAGGACCGGACGCTGGTACGGATGCACGGCATGCGGCACACCGTGTTCGTGTTCCCCACCGAGCTGGCCGCGGTGGTGCACGCCTCGACGGGGCTCGCGATCGCCGCGAAGGCCCGGGCCGGGCTGGTCAAGGACATGGTGAGCGGCAGCGACGGGCGGCTGACCGAGGAGTGGCTCACCGAGGTGGAGGCGTCCGCGCTCACCGCGCTGGCGCGGCGCGGGCAGGCCACGGTGAACGAACTCGTCCAGGACGAGCCGCGGTTGAGGGAGCAGTTCACGTACGGCGCGGGGCGCAGTTACGAGAGCGCGCACACCGTGTCGTCCCGGCTGATGCGGGTGCTCGGGGTCGAAGGGCGGGTGGTGCGTGGACGCCCGCTGGGGTCCTGGACGTCGACCCAGTTCCGCTGGGCCGTGGCACCGCCGCATCCCGAACTCCCGCCCTCCGAGGCCCAGCCCGAGCTGCTGCGCCGCTGGCTCGCGGTGTGCGGGCCCGCCACCGAGGCCGACCTCAAGTGGTGGACGGGGTGGAAGGTCACCGATGTGCGGCGGGCGCTGGCCGCGATCGGGGCGGTGACCGTGTCGCTCGACGACGGAGCCACCGGATATGTGACCGCCGACGACACCGCCCCCGTCCCCGGCCCCGCCGCGCCGTGGGCCGCGCTCCTCCCCGGGCTCGATCCGACGGCCATGGGATGGCAGGAACGGGACTGGTACCTCTCCCCCTCCCTCCGCCCCGCCCTCTTCGACGGCAGCGGGAATGTCGGTCCGACGGTGTGGTGGGACGGGCGGGTGGTCGGAGGGTGGGCGCAGCGGGCCGACGGGGCCCTGGTGTGGCGGGTGCTGGACCCTGCCGCGGTGGGGCGGGAGGCACTGACCGCCATCGAGACGGAGGCCGCCCGCCTACGGGCCTGGCTGGGCCCGACCCGGATCACCCCGCGCTTCCGAACCCCCCTGGAGAAGGAACTGACGACGGATCAGGAAGGGAGGGCGCGGAGCTTCGCCCCGCATCCCCACCCGCCCGGTTCGTTCGGCCGCGGGTGAGCGGGGGCTGGTCGCGCAGTTCCCCGCGCCCCTGAAAGCCCCTGCCCCGGCCGCATCTCCAGCCCGTCCGGCGTTTGAGGACGAGGCCGTTCAGGCCGATCGGGGGTTCGGGGGCGGAGCCCCCGAGTGGGGGCGGCGGGGCGAGGAACGTCACCACCGCCGCCCCCGGCGCTCAGCGCGCGTAACGCATCAGCGCGCGCACCATGTGGCAGGTGGTGTCCGACGGCGGATGAACACCGATCGCCTCCGCAGTACTGCGGATCTTCTCGTCGCGGGCCTGATTCGGAACGTACACACCGGAGTCGAGCAGAGCGATCGCGAGACGCATCGCCTTGAGCCGGCGGTTGTGCGTGACGTACCACTCGCGAGGCCGCCCCGGCGGCAACGGGCGCTTCGCCACGGGCTCGTACGGCAGGTCCATCAGGACCGCCCTCTTGGACGTGGACTGAGTGGGCAGCGGCTTCAGTGCGGCAGCGGGCACGGGCATCCTCCTGTCGCGGTCAGGGCGCCATCCGGACCCCCCGGCGACACCCTCGAACACTGCTTCTAGTTTACTGCCCGGCACTGACATCCGGGGAGTCCACAGAGTCCGGCAAACATCCAGGTGGGCAAGGGAATTGCCGCCGTGTCACAGCAGTTCCGCGAGATGTGCGTGAGACGGCGACAAATTCGAACAGACCCTCCGGTGGGCACGACGGGGACCCGCCCGCCATCCATCGGGAAGGACGCGGCTCACGCCGTCAGGAGTAGGTCCAGCGCCACCCGTTGCGGTAGGCGCACGTGATGCCCGCACCGCCGGCATCCGTCGTCGAAGCTCCGTGGTCCCCGTTCCGGCAGTACTGCCCCGCCTCGTAGCAGTTGCCCGAGTTGGAGACGATCGAACAGGTGCCGGTGTCGCTGCTCCCACTCGTGGCCGCCCCGGCATCCTGCGCGGCCTCGGTGACCGTCTTGGTCGGGCCCGGCGTCCGCACCGTCTTTGTGACGGTGACCCGCGGCTTCGGCGTCGCGGCGACGGTGGCGGTGGCGGTGGCGGTCACTGTGACCGTCGGACGGGGGCCGGCAGCCGCGGCCTTCGCCGCGTTCACCTCGTCCTGCGCACTCTGGGTGCCGCCCATGGCCCCCAGAGCGAACAGGAGGATCCCGGCCGCCCACACGCGCTTGCGCTTACGCCAAGGCCGCGTGTCCGGCGGGCGCGGAACAGGCGGCCTTGTGTACGGGTCAGTCATCTCGCCCCCTGGTTGTGCTTCGGGTGGGATGACGGTAGTTCCTGGTCGTGGCATATGACAGAGACATGGAGATGGAGTGATGATCTTGTGATGAACCGACCCCTGGCCACAGGGGCCTCGGGGGCGCCGTGACGCCAGTGGAAAAGGGGGCACGCGTAACGTGTGCGGCATGGAGATCTGGATCAATCCGGCCTGTTCGAAGTGCCGCAGCGCCATCAGCCTGCTCGACGCGGAGGGTGCGGAGTACACCGTCCGCCGCTACCTGGAGGACGTACCCACGGAGGACGAGATCCGGGCCGTACTGGAGCGACTGGACCTCGAACCCTGGGACATCACACGGACACAGGAGGCCCTCGCCAAGGAGCTCGGCCTGAAGTCGTGGGCGCGGGACGACAGTTCGCGCGGGCAGTGGATCAAGGCACTGGCCGAGCACCCGAAGCTCATCCAGCGCCCGATCATCACGGCGGACGACGGGACGGCCGTCGTGGCACGCACGGAGGAAGCGGTTCGGGACGCCTTGACTCGCATGTGACCCAAGCCACTTCGCTGACTCGTGTTAACCATTGAGTAACCCTGTTCGGGATCTCGTACATAGCGGCACACGGATCGCATCCGGTCGCCGCACGAGGCGGCCCAGGACAGGAGGCACGCATGTCGCGTAGGAGAACTCTCAGTCCCAAGAAGAAGCTCGCACTGCTGGTCAGTGCCGCCGCCGTGGCCGGAGGTGGCGCGTTCGCCATGGCGGCCACCTCGAACGCGGCGCAGACCGAGAACGGCCGGACCCTGTCCGCCGCGGACTCGACGGTCTGCCAGGGGCTCACCACCGCCCTCGGCAACAACCAGAAGTTCATCGACGGCCAACGGGCCAATCCCGACGCGCAGTCGGCGGCGCGGATCGCCAACCGCGAGGCGGTCATCGCGCAGATCAAGGTGCAGCAGAAGGCGTCCGGTTGCGCGGTTGGGGAGTCGGCTCAGGGCTCCCAGACCACGCAGCCCGCGCAGTCCGCCCAGCCGGCGACGACCACACCCGCGCAGCAGCAGACCACCGCACCACCCGCGCAGGGGACGGGTGGTGGTGGCGCCGCCACCGGCCAGCAGGTCTGCAACGGCTCGACCGTCACCCTCTCGGGGGAGGGCGGGGCCCCGGCCGCGTCCAGCAACCAGTTCCCGGCCGGGACCAAGCTCAAGGTCACGAACCTGGACAACAACAAGTCCACGACCGTGCAGGTCACCTCCGTGTCGGGCAGCTGCGTACTGCTCAACAACGCGGCGTTCGAGCAGGTCCGGGAGCCGGGCAAGTTCCTGATCCGCCGGGCCCGGATCGAGAAGGTGGGGTGAGCGCCCACACCTGACGACCGAGGAACTCCGCCGACCGGACGGCGGTACCGGCCGGGCCGCGTACGGCAGCAGCCCCGCGGCCCGGACCGCCCCCCGAAGCGGGTCGTGCGTCCTGCTGTTCGCGGCCACGGACAGCAGGACCGGCACGTAGAGCGAGTTCGATACCGCACCCGGCGGTCACGGAGCCCGGTGCGCGCCCGCAAACCCATCGCATACGAGCCGCCGCCACCGGGACCGGGAGGAACACGGTGGGCCGACGCGTGTGCTCGCGGGCTTCGCGAGCGGGCCGCCGATAGCGGTCGCGAATCGCTCTCGGCGAGTGAGTCGCAGCACAGAGGCACCAGGTAACACGGGGTTCACATTCGAGCAATGATCGGGAAATCGCCTGTTGACAGGCTGCCGGGCATTACCGCGGCGCCACGGTGCCGCAGCGCCGCAGCACCCGCAGTGCGCCCAAGACACACCCCGAAGGATGTGGCCCGTGACCTTCAAGGCTGAGTACATCTGGATCGACGGCACCGAGCCGACGGCCAAGCTCCGTTCCAAGACGAAGATACTGGGCGACGACGCCAAGGGTGCCGAGCTGCCGATCTGGGGCTTCGACGGGTCTTCCACGAACCAGGCCGAGGGGCACGCCTCGGACCGCGTACTCAAGCCCGTCGCGACCTTCCCGGACCCGATCCGCGGCGGCGACGACGTCCTCGTGATGTGCGAGGTCCTGAACATCGACATGACGCCGCACGAGTCCAACACCCGTGCCGCGCTCGCCGAGGTGGCGGAGAAGTTCGCCGCGCAGGAGTCGATCTTCGGTATCGAGCAGGAATACACCTTCTTCGACGGGGAGCGCCCGCTCGGCTTCCCCGTCGGCGGCTTCCCGGCCCCGCAGGGCGGCTACTACTGCGGCGTCGGCGCGGACGAGATCTTCGGCCGTGACGTCGTCGAGGCACACCTCGAGAACTGTCTCAAGGCGGGCCTCGGCATCTCCGGCATCAACGCCGAGGTCATGCCCGGCCAGTGGGAGTTCCAGGTCGGCCCGCTGGCGCCGCTGGAGGTCTCCGACCAGCTGTGGGTGGCCCGCTGGCTGCTCTACCGCACCGCCGAGGACTTCAACATCTCCGCGACCCTCGACCCCAAGCCGGTCAAGGGCGACTGGAACGGCGCCGGCGCGCACACCAACTTCTCCACCAAGGCGATGCGCGAGGGCTACGACGCGATCATCACCGCGTGCGAGTCGCTGGGCGAGGGCTCGAAGCCGCTCGACCACGTCAAGAACTACGGCGCCGGCATCGACGACCGCCTGACGGGTCTGCACGAGACCGCCCCGTGGAACGAATACTCCTACGGCGTCTCCAACCGTGGCGCCTCGGTCCGCATCCCGTGGCAGGTCGAGAAGGACGGCAAGGGTTACATCGAGGACCGCCGCCCGAACGCCAACGTCGACCCGTACGTCGTCACACGCCTGCTCGTCGACACCTGCTGCACCGCCCTGGAGAAGGCCGGCCAGGTCTGATCCGCCCCGCACGCGAACGAGGAGGCGCCCACCGTCAGGCCGACGTGGTGGTGGCGTTCATCGAACTGGCCAACCAGGCGTCATGGACGGTCCATGTCGACGGTTTCGGCATGACCCCTCTGGGCGAATTCG
>NZ_JBEYFS010000140.1:0-31600 GCF_040634475.1 Streptomyces sp. NPDC007095 | reverse complement strand
GGCCAAGGGCGTCCCCGTACCGGCCACCCCGGCACCCGGAGCCCAGGCACAGGCCGTCCCCGCGCAGGCCCCGGCCCCTTGGCCGGCCCCGACCGCCGACGACACCTCCGGCGCCGGCACTCCCGGAGCGCCCGTAGCGCCCGGCGCGGCCGCCCCAGCGGCGGCGGCCGCGCGCCAGGCTCAGCCGCAGGCGCAGACTCCTGCCGCCGGCACGCCCCTCCCGCCGGAGCAACCCGCACAGCAGGTGCCCCGGCCGGGGGCTCAGCCGCGGATCGCCCAGCCGCTGCCCGCCGAGGCCGCCGCGCCGGTCGACCCCAACTCGACGCAGGGGCGCGCGTTCAGCGTGCGGACGCTCGGGCAGGGCGTACCGTTCAGCCGCCAGCCGGGGGCCGTACCGGCCCAGGCCCAGGCGCAGCAGACCGCCACGCCTCCCCCGCACCAGACCAACGGCTCCGGCCGCCGCCGCAAGCTCGGCACTCCCCCCGAGCCCGCCGCCGAGCGCCCCGAAACGACGGCGCGCCCGCACCCGCAGGCCGGGCAGACCGCCACGGCTCCCGGGCCGAGGCTGCCCGGAGCGACCGAGGGCGCCGGTCGGTCGTACGCCATAGGGGCCCCGGACAAGAACGCCGACGAGGGTCCTGAGCCGCTGGACGGTCCCGGTGGCGCGGTCGAGGTCGCCGACCAGCCGCAGCCGCGGCCCGTGGACGACGAGCTGCCCCCGGAGCCGCTGGACAATCCGCGCCGCCTCCTCGTGTGGCCCGCGCCGGACGTGACGACCCAGCAGGCCCTGAGCGACCGCGGCTACCGGCCCGTCGTCGTGCACTCGCGCGAGGAGGTGGACGCGCAGATCGCCGCGTTCCCGGCCGCGCTGTTCGTGGACCCGCTGACCGGTCCGATCACACGCACCGCGCTGCAGTCGCTGCGCAAGGCCGCCGTCGCCGCCGAGGTCCCGGTACTGGTGACAGCGGGACTGGGGCAGGCGACGCGGGAGGCGGCGTACGGCGCCGATCCGGCCGTACTTCTGAAGGCGCTCGCGCCGCGGGATTCCGAGCAGCACCCGCCGCGCGTGCTGCTCATCGAGGAGCACGCGGAGATCGCGCTGGCGTTGACCTCGACGCTGGAGCGGCGCGGAATGCAGGTGGCGCGGGCGTCCACGGACGCGGACGCGGTCACGCTGGCGTCTCAGATGCGGCCGAACCTGGTCGTGATGGATCTGATGCAGGTACGGCGTCGGCGCGCCGGGATCGTGGACTGGCTGCGGGCGAACGGGCAGTTGAACCGCACCCCGCTCGTCGTCTACACCGCGGCTGTCGACCAGGCCGAACTGCCGCGCCTCGCCGCGGGTGAGACGGTGCTGTTCCTCGCCGAGCGCTCGACGAGCGCCGAGGTGCAGGACCGGATCGTGGATCTGCTGGCGCGCATCGGCACGAACTGACCCGCTGCGCTCCGGGCCTCGAACTGGGTCCATTCACACGAAGGTTGGGGTGCTGTTTCACGTGAAACAGCACCCCAACCGTCATTCTGTCGCCGAGGACCTCAGAGCTGGGTGACGTCCAGCGCGCCCTCCGCGTACTGCCTGCGCAGCACCTTCTTGTCGAACTTGCCGACGCTCGTCTTCGGGACCGACTCGATGATCGTCCAGCGCTCGGGGAGCTGCCACTTGGCGATCTTGCCCTCCTCGGCGAGGAAGGTACGCAGCGACACGAAGTCGGCGGTGGCGCCCTCCCTGAGGACGACCGTGGCGAGAGGACGCTCGCCCCACTTGTCGTCGGGGACGGCGACGACGGCGGCCTCCGCGACGGCCGGGTGGGACATCAGCGCGTTCTCCAGGTCGACGGAGGAGATCCACTCGCCGCCCGACTTGATGACGTCCTTGGCGCGGTCGGTAAGAGTCAGGAAGCCGTCGTGGCTGATCGTGCCGACGTCGCCGGTCTTGAGCCAGCCGTCCTCGCTGAACTTGTCGGCGGGACGGACCGGTTCGGCGCCCTGGCCGCCGTAGTACGCGCCCGCGATCCAGGGGCCGCGCACCTCCAGCTCGCCCGCGGACTCGCCGTCCCAGGGGAGGCGTTCGCCGCCGGGTCCGGTGAGGCGGGCCTCCACGCCGGCCGGGAAGCGGCCCTGGGTGAGGCGGTAGGCGAACTCCTCGTCCGTGCCCATGGCACTGGCCGGCGGCCGGGCGATCGTGCCCAGCGGGGAGGTCTCCGTCATGCCCCAGGCGTGGCAGACGCGCATGCCCAGCTTGTCGAAGGCCTCCATGAGGGAGGGCGGGCAGGCCGAGCCGCCGATGGTGACCTGGGTGAGCGAGGAGACGTCCCGGGGCTTGGCATGCAGTTCGCCGAGCAGGCCCTGCCAGATGGTGGGGACGGCCGCGGCGTGCGTCGGCCGCTCGGACTCGATCATCTCGGCGAGCGGCGCGGGCTGGAGGAAACGATCCGGCATGAGGAGGTTGACGCCGGTCATGAACGTGGCGTGCGGTAGACCCCAGGCGTTGACGTGGAACTGGGGGACCACCACGAGCGAGGTGTCCTGGTCGGTGAGCCCCATCGACTGGGCCATGTTGACCTGCATGGAGTGCAGGTAGATCGAACGGTGGGAGTAGATGACGCCCTTGGGGTCGCCGGTGGTGCCGGAGGTGTAACACATGGCCGCGGCGGCACGCTCGTCCAGCTCCGGCCAGTCGTACGTCGTCGGCTTGCCCGCGATCAGCTCGTCGTACTCGTGCACCTGGACGCTCGCGCCCTCGAGCAGCGAACGGTCACCGGGGCCCGAGACGACCACGTGCTCGACCGTCGGCAGATGGGGGAGCAGCGGCGCGAGCAGCGGGAGCAGCGAGCCGTTGGCGATGATCACACGGTCGGCGGCGTGGTTGACGATGAAGACGAGTTGTTCCGCGGGGAGGCGGAGGTTGAGCGTGTGCAGGACGGAGCCCATGGAGGGGATCGCGAAGTACGCCTCGACGTGCTCGGCGTTGTTCCACATCAGCGTCGCCACACGGTCGTCGTCCTCGACCCCGAGGTCCTCGCGCAGTGCGTGCGCGAGCTGGGCGGCCCGGTCGCCGATCTCGGCGTAGGAACGGCGCTGCGGCTCTCCCTCACCCGTCCAGGTGATCACCTGCGATGTGCCGTGGATGGCCGACCCATGGGTCAGGATCCTCGAGATCAGCAGCGGTACGTCCTGCATCGTGCTCAGCACGGCGTCCTCCCGGGGCGACATTGCCTACGAGGCGGTAAGGGATGCGCTGATTCTGCGCACATACCACGCGGTATGTCACTAGCTCCGGACGATCGATCAGGTCACAGGGGTCGTTGGGCGCGGACGGGAACTTTCCCGCGGGGGCCGTTGGGCCCGGATCTGCCGAAGGTCAGCGCACGGGTTCCAGTTCGGGGTCCTCGCGCAGCTTGCCCAGCGCCCGTGACACCGCCGACTTGACCGTGCCGACGGAGACGCCGAGTACCTCCGCGGTCTGCGCCTCGCTGAGGTCCTCGTAGTACCGCAGGACGACCATGGCCCGCTGCCGGGCCGGGAGCTTCATGATGGCGCGCCACATCGCGTCGTGCAGCGCCTGTTGCTCGGCCGGGTCTCCGGCGGGGACGCCCTCCGGCTCCGGCAGTTCGTCGCACACGAACTCGTCGACCTTGCGCTTGCGCCACTGTGAGGTCCGGGTGTTCAGCAGCGCACGCCGTACATAGCCGTCGAGTGCGCGGTGGTCCTCGATCCGCTCCCACGCGACGTAGGTCTTGGTCAGCGCGGTCTGCAGCAGGTCCTCGGCGTCGCTCGGGTTCGCGGTCAGCGAGCGGGCGGTACGCAGCAGCACCGGCTGGCGTGCCTTCATGTACGACGAGAACGACGGGTACGGAGGGGTCCGCGTCCCGACGTTCGAACCGCTGGTGCAGACGAGTGTGGTCATGGCTCCACGCTAGGAGTGACCCCTACCTTTTCGGATCGGCCGCAGGTCCCGAAGGGATGTCCCCCTCAGGTTGTAGGAGGGGGGCTGGCCCCACCTCCTGAGGGTGGACGAGCGGCCCCTGCACCCTGAGGGTTCACCCCTGAGGGACCCATACGGCAGTAGTACGGAGGCGGCTGCCGTACTGCCCGGGGTGTCCCGGAGAGGCCCCAGGGGCTCCGCGACGCACGGAGAGCGGAGCGAGCCCGACAGCGTACTCATCCCCCGTCCGCTCCCAGGATCAGCCCCGACGTGGGGACCCCGGTGCCCGCGGTGACCAGGGTGCGGCGGGCGCCCGGTATCTGGTTCACGGACGTGCCGCGCAGCTGGCGTACGGCCTCCGCCACCCCGTTCATCCCGTGCAGATACGCCTCCCCGAGTTGGCCCCCGTGGGTGTTCAGCGGCAGCCGCTCCTCGGCGACGAAGTCCGCGGCCTCCCCCGGCTTGCAGAACCCGAACTCCTCCAGCTGCATCAGCACGAACGGCGTGAAGTGGTCGTACAGGATGCCCACGTCGATGTCCTTGGGGGTCAGCCCCGAGGTCCGCCACAGCTGGCGCGCCACGACCCCCATCTCCGGCAGCCCGGTCAGCTCGTCCCGGTAGAAGCTCGTCATCTGTTCCTGCGCCCGGCCCGCACCCTGGGCGGCCGCGGAGATCACCGCGGGTGGGTGCGGCAGCTCCCGGGCGCGCTCCAGGGAGGTGACGACCAGCGCCTGGCCGCCGTCCGTCTCCTGGCAGCAGTCCAGCAGCCGCAGCGGCTCCACGATCCACCGCGAGGCCGCGTGTTCGGCGAGGGTGATCGGTCTGCCGTGGAAGTACGCCGCCGGGTTCGTCGCCGCGTACTTGCGGTCCACCACGGCGACGTGGCCGAACGCCTCGGGCGTCAGTCCGTAGGTGTGCAGATACCGCTGGGCCGCCATCGCCACCCAGGACGCCGGGGTGAGCAGCCCGAACGGCAGCGCCCAGCCCAGCGCGACCCCCTCGGCGGACGGCTCCCGCTGCTGCACCCCCGCCCCGAATCTCCGCCCCGACCGCTCGTTGAACGCCCGGTAGCAGACCACGACCTCGGCCACCCCGGTCGCCACCGCGAGCGCCGCCTGCTGGACGGTCGCGCAGGCCGCCCCGCCCCCGTAGTGCACCCGGGAGAAGAAGGACAGCTCGCCGATCCCGGCCGCCTGGGCGACGGTGATCTCCGGGCTGGTGTCCATGGTGAACGTGACCATCCCGTCCACCTCGGCCGGTGTCAGCCCCGCGTCGTCGAGCGCCGCCCGCACCGCCTCCGCGGCGAGCGTCAGCTCGCTGCGCCCGGAGTCCTTGGAGAACTCGGTGGCCCCGATCCCGACGATCGCCGCCCGGCCGCCGAGCCGGTCCCTCGTGCGCACGCTCACGAGACACCTCCGGGCGGCAGGGTGACCGTCACGGTCCCGGTCACATGTCTGCCGATGCCGTTCGCCCCGACGACGCGCACGGTCGCGGTGCCGTCCTCGACCTCTTCGACCCTGCCGGTCAACACCATCGTGTCGCCGGGGTAGTTGGGCGCCCCCAGCCGAATGGCCACCTTGCGGAGGACGGCGTCCGGCCCGAAGTGGTCCGTGATGTACCGCCCGACGAGGCCGTTGGTGGTCAGGATGTTCATGAAGACGTCGGGGGAGCCCCTGTGCCGTGCCAGCTCGGCGTCGTGGTGCACGTCCTGGTAGTCCCGGGACGCGATCGCCCCGGCCACGATCAGCGTGCGCGTGATCTCGATCTCCAGCGGCGGCAGCTCGTCACCGGCCCGCACACACTCGCCCTCTCCGCCCCGCACACGCTCGCCCTCTCCGCCCCGAACGCGGCGCCCCTCGCCCCGCACACGCTCGCCCTCTCCGCCCCGCACACACCCGCCCTCTCCGCCCCGCACGCGCTCGCCCTCTCCGGCCCGGACGCGGCGCCCCTCGCCCCGCACGCGCTCCCCTTCCCCGGCCCTCATGTCTCCTCCTCCCCGCTCGCGATCAGCTCCCCCAGTTCCTGGAGGACTTGGCTCCCGCACCCCAGATACGCGTCAAGCTGCCGCCCCCACAGGAAGTGCCGGTGTACCGGGTGCTCCAGGTCTGCGCCCGTCCCTCCGTGCAGATGCTGGCCCGTGTGCACCACCCGCTGCCCCGCCTCGGACGCCCACCAGGCCGCGGTCAGCGCGTGTGTCGCGTACGCGAGCCCCTCGTCGCGCCGCCACGCCGCCTCGTACGCCGTCACCCGTATCGCCTCGGTGTCCATGTACGCGTCCGCGGCCCGGAGTTGGACACCCTGCTTGACGGCGAGCGGACGTCCGAACTGCTCGCGTGTGTTGGTGTGCTCCACGGCTCGTGCCAGCGACCCGGCGCACACGCCGGCCTGCAGCCCCGCGAAGGCGGTCCGGGCGGTGGCGAGCACGTCGTCGTACGCGTCCGCCCCGCCCACCGGCTCACCCGGCGTCCCGTCGAGCGTCAGCCGTCCCGCCGCCCAGGGGGCCGTCAGCTCAGCCGGCGCGCACCGCGCGTCAGCGGCCCGTACGAGCAACAACCGGCGCCGGTCGTCCGCGACGAGCACATGGGTGGCGTCCCGCAGCCACGGCACCACAGGAGCGACTCCGCTCAAGCGCCCCGCCGCGTCCGCCCGTACGCCCCCCGGCTCGAAGACCGCCCCGCACACCACCGCCGTCCCGTCCCCGATCCCCGGCAGCAGCCGCTCCCGCAGCTCCGGTGAACCATGGGCCGACACCGCCAGCAGCCCGTACACACAGCTTGCCGCGAACGGCACCTGGGCCGTGGTGCGCCCCTGCTCCTCCAGGAGCAGCACCAGACCGAGCAGCCCCGTTTCCGCGACGGCCGCCACCAGCCCGGCCGCGCAGAGCGCCTTCCACGTCTCGGCGTCGCTGCCGGTGCCTGCCGCGGCGAGCCGCTCCGGGGTGGAGAGGTCGCCGAAGATCCGCGCGGCCAGGTCGCGGGCGGCCGTCTGTTCCTCGGTGGGCGTGAAGTCCATGTCAGCCTTCCCCCTCCGCACCGGCCCGGAAGACCGGCAGCACCAGCTCCTCGTCGTACCGCTCGAACCGGAGCCGCACGGGCATACCGATCCGCACCTTGTCGTACGGCACCCCGATGACGTTGCTGACGATCCGGACGCCCTCGGCCAGCTCGATCAGGCCCACGGCGTACGGAGGGTCGAAGGCGGGGAACGGCGGGTGGTGCATGACGACGTACGAGTAGACCGTCCCGTCTCCGCTCGCCTCGACCGTGTCCCACTCCGGGGAGCCGCACGCGCCGCACCCCGGCAGCCAGGGAAACCGCGGCGTCCCGCAGCCCCCGCACCGCTGGATCAGCAGCTGGTGGCGGCCGACGCCCTCCCAGAACCCGGCGTTGTCCCGGTTGACGACCGGTCGCGGCCGGGCCGCCTTGGACTTGGTGCGTGCCGGGGCGTACTTGAGGATCCGGAACCGGTGCGTACCCGCCGGCTCCCCGTTCGCCCGTACGTCCATCCGTGTCGTGACGAAGTGCCCGGTGCCCAGCTTGGTGGTCTTGCGCTCGGAGACCGACTCGATCACCGCGTCGAAGGTGATCTCGTCGCCGGGCCGCAGCGGACGCAGATACTCCTGCTCGCAGTCGGTGGCCACCACGGAGGTACACCCGGCCTCGTCGAGCAGGCCGAGCAGCTCGTCGTACGCGTCCGAGCGGCCCTCGTGCCCGGACAGGCCGCCCATCGTCCACGCCTGGAGCATGGTGGGCGGCGCCACGGCGTCCGGACCCGTGTACGCCGCGTTGGTGTCGCCCATCGCCTCGCACCAGTGCCGGATCATCGGCTCGTTGACCGGGTCCTTGCCCACGCCCGCGACGGCAGCCGCACGCCCTTCGTACGCCTTGAGCCGCGCCGCCGGCCCGGCCGCCTCGTCGCTCACCGCCGCCCCCTCGTCATCCCGAGCCGCATGGTCGCCACGATCTCCCGCTGCACCTCGCTCACCCCGCCCCCGAACGTGTTGATCTGCGCCGCCCTGTTCATCCGCTCCAGCTCGCCGTCCCCGAACACACCCGGCGACCCGGAGCGCACCAGTGCCTCCGCACCCACGACTTCCTGACACATTCGGTACGAAGCGACCGCCGATTCCGTTCCCGCGACCTTCACCCCGCTCGCGTCGCCGGGGGCCAGCCGGCCGGCCCCGACCTCCCCCACCAAACGCCAGTTGAGCAGGCGTGATGCCGCCAGCCGGGCATGCACCTCGGCCAGCCGAAAACGCACCCAGGGCTCGTCAACCCGACGCCGTCCCGTCACCGGATCGGGGGTGCGCACCGCCCGCAGCGCGGCCGCGTAGAAATCCTCGGCCTGCATGCCGATCGCGGCGAGCGCGACCCGCTCATGGTTGAGCTGGTTGGTGATGAGCTCCCAGCCGCCGTTCTCCTCGCCGACGAGGTTCGAGGAGGGGACGCGGATGCCGTCGTAGTACGTGGCCGTGGTGGTCAGCCCGCCCACCGTCTCGATCGGTGTCCACGAGAAGCCCGGCGCGTCCGTGGGCACGAGGACGATCGAGATGCCCCGGTGCTTGGACGCGTCGGGGTCGGTACGGCAGGCGAGCCAGATCCAGTCGGCATGCTGGGCGTTGGAGGTGAAGATCTTCTGCCCGTCGATCAGCCAGGACTCGCCCTCCCGCACGGCGCGGGTGCGCAGCGAGGCCAGGTCCGTGCCCGCCGATGGCTCCGAGTACCCGATCGCGAAGACGAGGTCGCCCCTGAGGATGCGCGGCAGGAAGTACTCCTTCTGCGCCTGGCTCCCGTACTTCATGAGGGTCGGTCCGACGGTGTTCAGCGTGACCATCGAAACCGGCGCTCCGGCCCGGTACGCCTCGTCGAAGAACACGAACTGCTCGTCGGCTCCGCGCCCTTGGCCCCCGTACGCGACGGGCCAGCCGATGCCGAGCAGTCCGTCGGCGCCGATGCGACGCAGCAGCGCGCGCTGCCTGTCAGGGTCGCCGGCGGGCGGGGGACCCTCGGGCATCAGGTCCCGGAAGTACGTACGCAGTTCGGCGCGCAGCCGTTGCTGGCGCTCGGTGGGGGCGAGGTGCACGGCGGCGGCCCTCCCGGACCTCGTGCGAACAAGGTTTTCTGACTGTCCGTCAGATAGCGGAAGCTGTCAAGGTCACGACCGGAGGGGACCGCCGAGGACGACACGCGAAAACGTCTGCGCGACGGCACCGAAGTGCCGTCGCGCAGACGCGTTTCCACCCCACGGAGCACCCCACACGGTGCTACAAGGCCGATGAGCCCGTCGAGAGCGGGCGAATCGGCCCCGATTCACCAGAGGTTGGTGAAGTTGACGACGGCGGTCGACTGGTCGATGGCCGTGAACGCGGAGTCGTTGACCTGGGCCGTGTTGTTCTGGTTCGAGGCCCCGGAGCCGATCGCCTGCTGTTGCGTGGTGGAGGAGTTGCCGCTGTTGTTGTGTCCGACCCCGCTGCCGCTGACGGTTGCCACGCCCGCGTTCGATCCGTCGTCCGCGAATGCGCCGTTGTCCGCCGCGGCGACACCCGTGAAGAGAGCGGCGGCGAGGGGCAGGGCCGAGACGGCGGCGAGAATGCGGGCGGTACGGATGCTTGCCATGTGAATTCCTCCAAGAACCGGATGTACGGACCGGCGCGAACCGGGAAGCACTGCTCGTTCCAAGGCGGTTGGCCGACCGCCCCGGCGCTGATCACGACGTCGCGATTCCAGAGTTGCCCACCGAATCCCCGGCGAACCACCCCGGAAGCCGTGATTCGCCCTCAAGCGTGAGTACATGTCGATAAACCCTCTTCATGACAAGAAACCCCAGCTCAGACCGGATCGGACCGGGTCGGACAGCTCGATCCCCGGCACCGCAAGGGAGGAACCGTTCCGGCACCTTTTTCGGCAATCCCTCCCGAATCGCCTTCCCGGCACCCCCGCGCCCGGCAAGCACTTCCTTTTTTCGAACACTCGTACGAACATGGATGCATGGCCACCACCGACCGGCAGGCCACGACCCTGGCCCTGGCCCACGCCCTGTCCGCCGCCGAACGCGGCCTCGCGGTGATCCCGCTGTCCCGCACGAAGCTCCCGGCCCTGCGTTCCCCTCACCGCGACGACCCCGATCCCGACCCGACGACCCCTCCCTGCCGCGGCGAATGCGGCCGCTTCGGACACGGCGTGTACGACGCCTCCACCGACCCCCGCCGCATCCGCGAGCTCTTCGCCGCCGCGCCCTGGGCGACCGGCTACGGCATCGCCTGCGGTCTCGACCCGCACCGCCTCATCGGCATCGACCTCGACACCAAATCCGGTACGGACTCCTCGGCCGCCCTGCGCGAACTGGCCCTGCGCCACCTGTTCACGATCCCGGAGACGGTGGTCGTGCTGACCCCGAGCGGCGGCCGCCACCTCTGGCTGACCGGACCGCCCGACGTGGTCGTCCCCAACTCGGCGAGCCGACTGGCCCCGGGCATCGACATCCGCGGCGCCGGCGGTTACCTGGTCGGCCCCGGCTCACGCACCGGGCACGGTGTGTACGGAACCGCCCCGGGCACCGCGCAGTTGGCGCCCGCGCCCTGTCCGCGCGAACTCCTGCGCCTGCTCACGCCCCCGCCACGCACGCACCACCGCACGCCCCCTGCAACCGGCCAACACGGGCAAGGACTGGTCCAGTTCGTGCTCGCCGCCCACGAGGGCCAGCGCAACACCCGCCTCTTCTGGGCCGCCTGCCGCGCCTACGAGAACGGCATCGGCCCGGAGCTGACCACCGCACTCGTCGAGGCCGCCGTCCGTACCGGCCTCACCGAACGTGAGGCCCGCTCGACGATCGCCTCGGCGTCCCGGATGACGTTCCCGCGCCCCGGGCCACCGGAAAACGGAACGACACCACGAACCGCCCGTCCCTAGGCTGCGCGCCATGGCACTGACCCATGTCACCCTCACCTCGGGCAGAACCGTCGAGATGTCCGAGCTGCGTCTCACCTCGACCTACGGCGGAATGCTCGAGGGCTACCCCTTCAAGCGCTGGAACGACGGCATCGTCGACGGCCTGGCCCGGCGCACGGCGGCGGCGTTCCCGAACACCCCGACGCGCCTCGTCACACCCCACCGAGACCATCCGGACCTGCCCGCCGGCGGCTTCGGCCCGGTCGAACTGCTACCCGCCGTCACCTGCGTCGGCCTCTTCCGTTCCAGCGCGGTCGACCCGGCCCTCGACCCCGTCCTCCACCGCTCGGCCCTCGCGGTCGCGTGGTTCCAGGCCACCCCCGACATCCCGTCCGGCCACACCGCCGATCCGGCCCTGCGCGCCATCCTCTGGGAGGAAGCCGCCCAGGACTTCGAGCTGTGAGCCGTCGCGGGCATGCCGAATGGGGTGCCCTGCGGCTCTGCGAGCACCCGGCTGCGCCGACGCCCGCCCGCCCGTGGATGGGGCCGGGGCCAAGAGTCGAGCACCGGACGGAGCCCGTCACGGTCAAGGGCGATGCCTCCGGCGGAGGAATCGGCCGGCACCGGGATGGAGGGGGAACCGTTCCCGACTGCGGGCCTGGACGGCTTGCGTGGTGGGCTCTCATCCCCTCCACCATCGACCCCGGCAGAGCCGGGCAGACGCGGCCCATGACGTCCAGGTCGTTCGTACAGTGGCTTGCATGTTCGACTGGCACGGCCGCCGGAGACGGCCGCTGCCGTCAGCGCACCAGAGTGTGTGCCCCGACCGCCAGGAAACGGCTCCCGCGATCCCGAATCGGATCCGCACGGTGGTAGGACTCCACCAGGGCGTTCCGTACCGGGTCCGCTGCCTGAACCTGATGCGCTCCGTCGACCGCTCCGTACAGTGCGCGGGGAGAGGGGCGGCATGGTTGATCAGAAATGGGGCGATGACACCGCGCACCACCGGGCCTTGGGGCGGGCGTGGGTCATGGTGGCGGTCGCTTCGTATTGCTCGTTGGTGGCGGTCGGGTTCGTTGCTCTCGCTGTCTTCGGCGTGGGCGTCTTCGTGGCTCTCGTGAACGCTCTCAGCGGACAGCCGGCTGCGGTACAGCAGCGAAATACAGCAACGACGGCAATCACCCCCGGTCGGCGGCGTGCGTGTAGAACCTCGGCCCGACCCTCATGACC
Organism: Streptomyces sp. NPDC007095; assembly: GCF_040634475.1. NCBI lineage: Bacteria > Bacillati > Actinomycetota > Actinomycetes > Kitasatosporales > Streptomycetaceae > Streptomyces > Streptomyces sp. NPDC007095. Next base: position 19,558 of record NZ_JBEYFS010000140.1, on the reverse strand, counting down.
ATCAGCGACCGAACCACACAGAGCTACGGATCAGAAGATGCCGTGCCTCTGCCGGGCCCGGTCGGTAACTGACGGGGAACCACGGTGGTTGACGGACAACACACATGAGAACGGCCCCCGACCGATTTACCTGGCCAGGGGCCGTTCACCTGCGGTGGGTGTGGGATTTGAACCCACGGTGACATCGCTGCCACGACGGTTTTCAAGACCGTTCCCTTAGGCCGCTCGGGCAACCCACCTGCGCCCCGCCCACCAGGGGCGGAGCGGGTACAGCGTACCGGCTCCGGGCGTTTCGCAGCGGCCATGGTCCACACGGGGTCCACTGGCTCTGTTCCGCGTCCCACGCCCACTGCGCCGATCATCAGCACCCGGTCCGCGGCCCCAAGCCGACGCGGGTAAGCCTAGGGCTGTGCCGGCCTTGTCGGCATCCCCAGAGAGAAGGGCCCCGCTGGGCCCTGTGCCCGCGCCCTCCCGCGGCTCCATGGAGTAGGAGCGCAGAGAGGCCCCGGCGACCTTCTGATCCGTAGGATCGGGCAACGTCTCGCGGAGGGGTTCGGCCCTGGCCTGGCTGGATGGCCAAGGTCGGTGATCACCGACCTCTGTGTGCCGTCGTTGCCGTCACCTCCGAACGGTGGCGCCATCCGCCACGGCGGCTATTCGGCCCGCCCGCCTCAGCTCCGCCAACACCGACCCAACACACTCCCCGACAGCAGCCGAAGACGGGACCGTCAACCATCAAACGAGGTTGCACACACGCGTCCGTGTCTACCGAGTTACAACCAGCTCTACAGGTTCAAGTGCCCGCGCAAGCGCGGGCCGGCCCCTGGGGCCGCAGCAAGCAACGGCCCTGAGCAGAGACCCGGACACGGAGTACCTCGGTCATAACGAGCCTCCGGCGGGGGCGCTCATGCTCCGAGGTGGCGGGGGCACCGTATGCGACCGCGGGCCGGTAGTGGCGTGCGCGGGGTGCTCCCATCCCGTCCGCCGTCGACCCAGGCAGAGCCGAGCAGACGCGGCCCATGGCGTCCAGGTCGTTCGTACAGTGGTGGGTGAGGCAGAGAATCAGCGGCGCCGCGGTTCCCACTCAGCCCCGCTGAACAACCAAAAGCCGAGCATCACAACGATGCCGACCACCTTCACCGCCAAGCTGAGGCGTGGCGCGTTGGTCAGGGAGTCGCTGACCAGATAGGTGATGAGTGCGGCAGCCAAGGCCAGTTGTGCCCAACCGAACACGACCGGGCGGCGGACACTGCTACGTTCCCACGCCGGCAGCCAGCCCCAGCCAAGGGTGGCGACTCCCCCGACGAGCAGCACCGGCGTGCCGACCACCTCGATCAAGCGCCGAATCATGATCGGCCTCCACTTCGGAGCGGGATCCTGGCACACTCTCTGCGGATCGCCTAGCCGACCGCGACGGACGTGCCTCCCGTGCCCGTTCGGTCGGGAAACAGTGGGGAGCCACGGTCTCGGGCGGACAGCGGGCGCGAGAACGAACCCTGACCGATTTACCTGGTCAGGGGCCGTTCACCTGCGGTGGATGTGGGATTTGAACCCACGGTGACATCGCTGCCACGACGATTTTCAAGATCGCTGAGGGGTTGACTCGCCCATTAAATATCCGCACCAGATGAGCGTGAGCGTCAGAAGAGGTCTGCTCGGTGTCAGCGTCGGGTTCGCCGTATCAGAGCCGGGGCCAGTCCAGGCACAGAACGGTGGCATCGTCGCGTGGGTCGTGGTCCGTGGTCTCCAGGACGGCTTCGGTGAAGACACGTACAGCATCGCGCGGGTGCCAGTCGCCGGTCTGCTCGATCAGATTGCGCAGGCCGAAGTCAGTACCGTGGGGCTCCAGCATGCCGTCGGTAAGGAGGACCAGGCGGTCGCCCGGATGCAGGTCGAGGCTCTGGACGCGGTACCCCGGGTTCGGAGTGATGCCGAAGGGCAAGTCGACCAAGGGGGCGATTTCCTGGACTTTCCCGTCGCGCAGGCGCAATGGCCAGACGTGGCCAGCGTTGACGAAGGTTGTGTGGCCGGTGTCGAGAGCGACACGTAGCAGTTGACCGGTGACCATGGCTTGGCCGCCGTGCTCGGCGATGGCCTGATGCACCCGGTCGGATTGGTCGGCGATGGCCTGATGGGCCCGGTCGGCGTAGTGGGCGACCGCCCGATTGGCGTCCTCGGCCTGGGCGACCAGGTCGGCGCCCGCCCGCCGGGCGTTGCGCAGGGCGCCGACGACCACAGTGGCCAGCAGTGCGGCCTGCACGTCGTGGCCCATGGCGTCGGTGAGGGACAGGTGCAGGGTCCGATGATCGAGGGTGTAGTCGAAGGTGTCCCCGCCGATGTCGTGGGCCGGTTCCAGCGCACCGGCGACGGTGAACCGACCGGCATCGCACGTGAAGGAATCGGGTAGCAGGCGGTGCTGGATCTCGGCTGCCAGGGACAGCCGTGTGGTGCGCCGGCCCCATTCGTACAGATCGGTGAAGCGGCGGTTGACGATCACCACGTAGGCCAGAGCGTGGGCGGCCTCACAGATGAGTTGTGCGGTCTGCCGGTCGGGAGGAGCGGCCAAGGTCAGCTCCAGCACACCGATCGCGTCCCCACGGTCGGTCACCGGCGCAAGAACCCGGACCGGGGCCGACCTGGCTTCTCCCGCCCGCTTATCGACCTCCATCTGCACTTGCTGGGAGCGGATCACCTGGTCGTAGACAGTGCCCGACAGTTCGATCTGCTCCGGCTGCCCCCCGTCACCCTCAGCAGCCGCCCCGGTCAGCCGTACGAGAGCTTTACCACCGAGGTCCGTGATCAGGAAGGACACCTCGACCGCGGCAATCCGCTCCTGCAGGACCCGTGCCATCACGGCGACCGATTCCACCGGCGGCGCCTCCTCCACCGACGCCAGCAAGCCGCCCAACCAAGACCCTTCATCAGCCACGTTCTGCGCCTCCCTCGTCGGCATCAGGAACCCGCCGGACAACGGGCCTGGGCACCTCCTGCTCACCAATGCATGAGTCGCCACTGATCACGCGCAGTTTGTCCGCAATGCTCCCAGCGTATCCCCGCCCACCTCCGTCGGCCGATGTGCGCCAGCCGACCCGAGTTACCCGTCAGCGACCCGGCGGCGGCCTGCATGACTGCCGTGACCCATCCCTGTAGAGCTATGGAACAGAAGCTCGCGCCGTCAGACGGCTCGGCTTTCCGGGCCGTCCCTGGGCCGTCACAAAGTGAGACAGCCTGCACAGGGAAGGGGTGTCTCGCGTGTTTTTCCGGCTGGGAGCGTCCCTGGTGCGGCTGTGACCTGGACACAAACATAGCGAACATGTCCGGGACGTGGCTGCGGCCAAGGGGTGTGACCAGATACGCGCCTAAGAGGCAATGAGTTGACCTTGAAGCCCTGAAGGGGGTCACCGTGCGGTCTGCGGCTCAGCCAGGGCACCGGGAACCTCGCCCGCCTGGAGGGCGGCGACTCGTGGCACTCGTGTCTGCTGGCGTCGGCCTTTTGGGTGCGCTCGGTGGTGCGGCCATCGGCGGGGTAGCCGCTGCAAGAGGGGCACGCCTCGAAGCTGAGACGACGGCAAGGGCGACCGCCAACACCCCGGGCGCCAGTAGTGGCCGTTCACCGAGCGGTTCGGAGTACGAGCAGGCCGCCCACGACACGGCGAGCGGCCTGCGTCCTTCGTAGCGTTGTGCTGCCTGCCGTCAGCTCTGGCCGGCCGTGCGGCGCCTGCGCGCGATGAACACCGCGCCAGTGCCGACCAACCACGACCTCGAGACCGACGCCCGCGACGGCGAGAGTGCCGCTCGACGCGCCGGTCCTGATCGCGTGGCAACATACGCACTGCCCAGCGGGGCGATCGCGTTCTCACGCACCGGTACCTTGCGCGCCGGGGCGCTGCTTCTGGGCGTCGACGACGGCCCGCTCCAGCACGGCGGTGTATTCGAGGACCGTGCCGGGCTTGACGTCGTCGGCCTGCTTGACCTGGACACCGCGGCTGCCGAGATAGGCGTACGTCTTGCGGTCGAAGATCCACTCGGTGCGATCGCCGCTCTGCTGGTCGACGTGGGCCAGGGCGATGCCCTCGCGTCCCGCGGCGTCCTTGACATGGTCCACCACCACAACCCCGGGGATCTTGGCCGCGGCCCGGTACAGCGCTGCGTTCAGCTTCGCCGGTGCGAGCTGCTCCCCGAGCAGGTCGCCGACCATGGTGAATGCCTCCTGGTCCGGGGAGTTCCCCTGGCCCTTGGTCTCCTTGTAGATCTTCTTCAGCAGGGCGTCCGGGTCGGTGGGCAGCGTCTTGAGGTAGTCGTAGGAGGGGGCGTTCAAGCTGCTCTCGACGTCGCTGTTGAGGGTGATGCCGCCCTTGGGCTGGTAGCCGGGCTCGTCCAGCCAGCCCTGCTTGCCGTCGGGGGAATTCCATGCCTCACGGATATGCAGGGGCTGCACCAAGGTCTTGGACCTGTCTGTGCCGGTGTGCAAGACGGAGAGGTAGGAGACCTTGCTCTTGATGTAGATGTACTGGCCCGGGCCGGGCTCGGGCGTCTTGCCGGCCGAGGCGGCGGCGGCGATGTGCTCGACAGTGGAGGCGAGCTGGGCGGTGCTGCCGGGCTCGATGCGGACGACCGGCGCTTCGACCGGGGGCGGGGTGGCAACGGCCGGGCTGCTGCCCCCGGAACCGGTCAGCGCGGTGAACACGAAGGCGCCGGCCAGGGCGGCGGCGGTGACCGGGACACCGACCAACAGGACACGGCGTGCCGGACGGCGGGACGGCGCAGGGGCGGGTGCGGTGGGCTGGATCTCGCTCATCAGGTGCTCCTCGAGAAGCAGGTGACGGTCGAGCGACAGGTGCGGTTCTCCCGGCGCCGGCAGCAACCGGGCCAGTTCCGCGTGGTCCAGCGACTCCTCACGCCGGGACTTCTTGCGGATCATTCGGACCTCTCCTCGTACGACTCATGTGACCGGGCCGCAGAAGTGTGGCCGCCCTGTACTTGTCCGTTGCGCGGTAGCGGTTCCGTGCGTTTCCTCAGTTCTTCGTCGGCCAGCTTGCTCAGCCGTCTGCGGGCGCGGGACAGGCGGGAGCGCACGGTGCCGACCGGGACGCCGAGCACGGCCGCCGCCTCCGCGTAACTGAGCCCGGACCACACACAGAGCGTGAAGACCTCGCGCTCGCTCCGGCGCAGCTTCTTCAGCACCCGCTGGGCGGCGGCCAGTTGGTCGGCATCGGCTATGCGGCCGACGAGTTCGTCGGCGAAGTCCGGGACCGTTTCCTTGGCCGGCAGGCGCTCCAGGGCCCGCTGGTGGCGGCGCGCAGCGCGGGTGGTGTTGCGCAGCACGTTCACGGCGATGCCCATCAGCCAGGGGCGCGGGCTGTCGCCCTCGTCCCGCAGCTTGACGCGCAGCCGCCACGCCTCCAAGAAGGTCAGCGAGACGATGTCCTCGGCGACGGTCCAGTCCCCGGTCACGCGCACCGCGTGCCGGTGGACCAGTCGGGCGTGGTCACGGAAGAGCTCGCGGAACGCCTCGGGGTCGCCTGCCCGTATCCGGGTGTGCAATGAGTAGTCCACGTCCATCCTTGTCCACGCGGCAGGGCAGGTTCCCGTGGCGTGCGTCACACGGTCAGGAGACATGGGGCTCCGCGGCCGGCTCGCGCATCACGTCCGCCGTCTCCGTGAGCTGAGCGACATCTCGGGCGCCAGCAACTACTGGGCGGCACGGCAGTTGAGCAGCAGGGGTCGAGTGGAGAGGTCTTGTCTGTCAATCGGCTCGATCTGAGGAGATCTTCTAAGAGCTCGCGCAGGTAGGCGCGTTTGGATACCCCGGTAGTAGAACAGGCGCAGGACCTGGTGATCATGGAGGTGCGACGCTCTGTGATCAACGGGAGACCCGTGCCTGCCCCGCCCGCGGCCCGACATCCGGTCCACGCCTGGTCCACACACGCTGATCCACAACGTGGCGGAGCCGGATCAAGGTGAGACAGACCCGACGCAGATGGGGTGCCTCTCAGCGAGAGGCACCCCATCTGACCAGCACGTCTATGACCTGCGGTGGCGGTGCGATCCGAGCTCACGGAGACGCTTTCACGTCCTCACGTTCTTCAAGACCGTTCCCTTAGGCCGCTCGGGCAACCCACCCCGCGCCACCGGCGATCGTCGGTGGCGCGGGGACGAGACTAACCGGTCAGCTGTCGCCGTCGCGCTGTCCGAGGGTGACCTCGGCGGTGTGGGTCTTTCCGTCGCGCGTGTAGGTGAGCTTGACGACGTCGCCGGGCTGGTGGGTCCAGATCTCGCCGATGAGGGTCGGGCCGCTGTCGATCACCTGGTCGTCCAGCTTGGTGATGACGTCGCCGGGCTTGAGGCCGGCCTTGTCGGCGGGGCCGCCGGAGGTGACTGCCGCGGAACCGCTCGCGCCCTGCTCGGTGATCTTCGCGCCGCCGGTGCCGTCCTCGAGGGAGACCGAGGCGCCGATCACCGGGTAGACCGGCTTGCCGGTCTTGATCAGCTGCTGGGCGACGTGCTTCGCCTGGTTGATCGGGATGGCGAAGCCGAGGCCGATGGAGCCGGACTGGCTGGTACCGCCCAGACCGCCGCTGCTCGAGGACTGGATCGCCGAGTTGATGCCGATGACCGCGCCCTGGGCGTCCAGGAGAGGGCCACCGGAGTTGCCCGGGTTGATCGAGGCGTCCGTCTGCAGGGCGCTCATGTAGGAGGCCTTGCTGCTGGCACTGCCGTCGCTGGAGGCCACGGGGCGGTTCTTGGCGCTGATGATGCCCGTGGTCACCGTGTTCGAGAGGCCGAAGGGCGCGCCGATCGCGATCGTGGAGTCGCCGACCGCCACCGAGTCGGAGTCACCCAGGGTGAGCGGCTTCAGGTCCGACGGCGCGTTCTTTAGCTTGATGACCGCGACGTCGTAGCCCTGCGCGTGGCCGACGACCTCGGCGTCGTACTTCTTGCCGTTGGGGAAGGTCGCGGTGAGCTTGCCGCCGTCGACCGCGTCCGCCACGACGTGGTTGTTGGTGAGGATGTGCCCCTGGGTGTCGAAGACGAACCCGGTGCCGGTGCCGCCCGAGCCGCTGCTGCTCTCGGCCTCGATGGTGACGGTGCTCGGCAGCGCCTTGGCGGCCACGTTCGCGACCGTGCCCGAGGCCCGCTTCACATCACCGCTGCCGCTCGGCGCGGAGACCGTCGTCGAGTCGGTGGAGCTGTCGTTGTTCTTGGCCAGCGAGTAGCCGATGCCGCCGCCGACGCCGCCCGCGACCAGCGCGGCCACCAGGATCGCCGCGACCAGGCCGCCGCGCCCGTTCTTGGACTTCGGCGCGGGCTGCCCGTAGGAGGAGCCCCAGCCGCCCGCTCCCGAGCCGCCACCGTCCGCGTACGACGGAACGGCGGGCGGCGGGGGCGGCCAGCCCGCCTCAGCGGCGGAGAACGGCGCTCCGGGCGCCCCGGAGTCGTGTCCCTGCGCCCCGGGAGCCCCGGCGCCGAACGACGCGTACGCCGGTGTCTGCTCCGGTGCGCCGGGGGCGCTCGGAGGCACCGTCGGGATCTGGGCGGTCGGCGCGCCCCCTTCGGGCGCAGCGCTCTGCGCGGAAGCAGCGGGAGTTTCCACCGGCACAGGAGGTGCGGACGGGGCCGGGGGTACTGCAGTGCCCTCGTTCTCGGTGCTCACAGCTCTTCTCCTCGGTCCACGGCTGTTGTTCTCGGTCGCACTCGGTCACGCTCACTCACGCTTGTCAGACGGTCCGGCGCGATGCAGCTGTGCTGGTGTGCATGTGCTTTTTTGTACGCCGTCAGCTTTTCCCACGGGACGTCAGAGCACCATAAGCGGTGGCTGTGGGTCCAGGACCATCCTTTATATCGGGCTTTTTATACTAAAAGAAACATTCCTGACGCCTCGGCCCCCACGTCGGCCCCGTGACGGTGGCACCATGACGCGGTGACCCACGCACGACAGCACCCGATTCAGGTCGTCGCCCACCGCGGGGCCTCCGAAGAGGCTCCCGAGCACACCCTGGCCGCGTACAAGAAGGCGATCGAGGACGGTGCGGACGCCCTTGAGTGCGATGTACGGCTGACCGCGGACGGACATCTCGTCTGCGTGCACGACCGCCGCATCAACCGTACGTCCAACGGCCGCGGAGCCGTCTCCGCCCTGGAGCTCGCCGAGCTCGCCGCCCTGGACTTCGGCTCCTGGAAGAACCGCGACGAGTCCCCCGACTGGGAATACGCCCCCGGGGACCCGGAGGACACCTCCGTCCTCACCCTGGAGCGGCTGCTCGAACTCGTCGCCGACGCGGGCCGCCGTGTGGAGCTGGCCATCGAGACCAAGCACCCCACGCGCTGGGCGGGCCAGGTCGAGGACCGGCTGCTGCTCCTCCTGAAGCGCTTCGGCCTGGACGCGCCGGCGGACGCCGCCGCCTCTCCGGTGCGCGTCATGAGCTTCTCGGCGCGCTCCCTGCACCGCGTCCGGACCGCGTCCCCGACGCTGCCGACGGTCTATCTGCTGCAGTTCATCTCGCCCCGGCTGCGCGACGGACGGCTGCCGGCCGGTGTCCGGATCGCGGGCCCTTCGATGCGGATCGTACGCAGTCACCCCGGATACATCGAACGGCTGAAAAGAGCCGGTCATCAGGTCCACGTCTGGACGGTGGACGAACCCGAGGACGTCGATCTCTGCGTTGAACTGGGCATCGACGCCATCATCACCAACCGCCCGCGCGCGGTGCTGCACCAACTCGGCCGCTGACCTCGCGGCTCGCCGTCCGGAAACCACCGCTCGAAGCGCCGACAACGGCCGTCCGACCACGTCAATCACCGCCGGAATCCAGCCACACGGTTACAGGGAGTGCACCGGCGCGTTCGTTCCGTATTTGATCGTTACGAGTGCGTCAGCAGACGTGGATTGGCCGGTTTCCGGTCCAGTGCAAAGGGGCATCCACTCCGTGGCGTGGGGCAAAGGAGGTCTCGGGGGTGGCGTTGGTGGTGGCACAGGAGGTGCCCACGTCGTCGAGCATGGCCGTTCCCCATGGCCCTGCGGGCGTGGGGAGAGCAAGACATCGGATGCGCGACCAACTGCGCACCGGTGGAGTGACGGAATCGGTCATCGACGACGCCGTACTGATCCTTTCCGAACTTTTGAGCAATGCGTGCCGGCACGGCAGGCCCCTCGGCGACGCCCTGGCCGGGGACGGCGACGTCCGGGCCGCTTGGCGCGTCGACGCGTCCGGGAGGCTCACCGTCGAGGTGACGGACGGCGGTGGTCCGACCCGCCCGGTTCCCGCCACGCCCTCGGTCACCGCGCACGGCGGCCGTGGGCTGAACATCATCACGGCGCTGGCCAAGGACTGGGGCGTACGGGACGACACCCGCGGAGAGGTCACCGTGTGGGTCGTCGTCCAGGACGACGTGACGGACACGGCCGCCGCGCGCCGGCGGGACGACTTCGCTACGCGCGTCGCGTCACCGGGCGTGGCGGGGCTGCCCGCGCTGGACTTCGCGGACGTCTTCGACGACTTGGACTGACGACCGCGCACGGACCGAACACTCACCACACCCGCCACACCCGCCACACCCACCGGACGGACCGACCACCGCGCACACCAGGACGGGACGGGGAGGAAACCCCCGACGGGGCGGGGGACGATACCCCGGACGGAGGGCTCTGTTCCGGGACGACTCGGTGCGTTGTCCACAGGGTCCCGTCGGCCGACGTACGAGCGGCTAGGCTCGCGCCAGTACGAGACGAGCCGTGATCGGGAGACACCCACGATGGCCAAGAAGCGACCCCAGACGAAGGCCAAGCAGCCTCAGCTCAAGGACGGGGAGATCCCGGTAGTCGGCGCTCGCGAGCCCTGCCCCTGCGGCAGCGGCCGCCGCTACAAGGCCTGCCACGGCCGGGCGGCCGCACACGCGGTGACGGAGCTGGTCCAGCGCCCCTTCGAGGGCCTGCCGAGCGAGGGCGACTGGGTCGCGCTGCGCGAGCTGGTACCCGCCGCGACGGTCGAGCTGAAGCTCAAGGAGAGCCTGCCCGAGGGAGTTCCCTCGGTGACGCTCGCCACCGTCCTGCCGATGGCCTGGCCCGCGCTGCGCCGCGACGACGGCTCGGTCCTGATCGGCCTGCAGAACGACACGCCGTCCGGCGACATCAGCCGCGACCTCGCCGACACCCTCCAGCGCGCGCTCACGGCGCAGCCTGGCACCCCGATCCAGGGCCGCCGCGCCCCGGCCGACGGCCCGCGACTGCAGGAACTGCTCGACCCCGAAGGCACGTTCGAGCCAGTTGTGCACTCGGGCTTCGAGTTCTGGGTCCCGGACGCGGAGCACTCGACGCCGGAGGTCACCGCCTCCCTGGAGCGGGCCAACGCGGCGGCGATCCCGACCGTGAAGCTCTCCGGCGTGGACGCGGCGTACTGGTGCGAGACCCCCGACAAGAACCACCTGCGCTGGGTGATGCCGTACCCGGAGGAGCAGCTTCTGGACGCACTCGCGCGGCTGCACGCGGCCGGTCGCTCGAGCCTCGGCGAGGGCACCCGGCTGGTCGGTTCCTTCCGTGCGCACGGACTCACGGTGCCGGTCTGGGACCTGCCGACGGGCGTCACGGCCGACGATGTGGAAAAGCCGGCGGCCGAGTTCGCCGAGCGCCTCGCGGCCGCCCTGGCCTCGGACGCACCGCTCACCGTGGACGAGCGGCGGGCACGGGGCGGCCTCACGAACCGACAGGTCACACTCAGCTGACACACAGCGGGGACACCGACCGACCGGTCAGCTGGTCGGTGCTTCGCGGAACAGGTGACTCCTGTCACAACTCCCGGCGGTGACAGGTAAATCCGTGTCCGAATAGCCGAGATCGAATTTGCGAACCGCCGATCTCTTGTTACCGTTCGAGTAGCCCGGTTGCTGGTGCATCCCCCGTCGCCAGCAACCGGGTCTTTCCATGTACGGATTTCCCTGCGGCGTCAACCGCCTTGCTACGGGGGCGAGTTGCTCCCCGAGGCGCTCTACGGGCCGCCCTCCGGTCCGCTTCCCCAGGTGCTCTCGGAATCGCTTTCCGAGGCGCTCTCCGCCTCGCTTCCCGACCGCAGCAGCATCGGCCCGCTCCCGGCGCTCCTCGCGAACTCCGCGACCGCCGTGTACGCCCCCACACCCCCCGCCGTACGCCCTCTGGGCGTCTCGCACACCCCCGGGTCGTCCTCGGCGCCCACCACGCAGTTCATCTCCACGCTGCGGCCACCGGGGCCCATGAGGCTCAGTGCGGAGCTCAGCTCGTCACCGGTCGCGTTGCGGTAGTAGGTACGCGCCCAGGTGTCCTCCCCCTGGGTCATGACACAGGTCTGCGCCTCGATGCCGTCGGGGGAGGAGAGTTCGGGGCCGCAGCGGGCGGCGGTGGCCCGGCCGAGGCCCAGGAGCCGGGGCACGGGCGCGGAAGCGGGAGGGGTCGCGGAAGCGGAACGGGGCGCGGCAGGGGCGACCGTTCCCTTGTCGTCGATCCTCCGGGACGCGCGTACGGCCTCGGAGCTCCCGTCACCGACAGGTCCCGCGGAGGCCACGGTCAGTGGCAGGGCGACCGTGAACACCACGAGGCCCGCCAGCGCCACCAGGCGAACCCTTTGGGGGTCCGGCCCGGCACGTAGAGACGATGGGGCTCTGTGTCCCCCGGAATGACGCTGCATAGTGCGGAACATAACGAGCGTGGGTGGGCGCGCGGCTCACCGCGCGCCGGGCACCCTACAACTCGGGCGCGCTCACACCCGTACGAGTGAGCGCCTCCACCACCGCGTCCACCACGGCCTCCACATCGGGCACCCAGGGCGCGGCCGATCCGGGCAGTGGTGCGCGCTCCCAGCGGATCTGGCCCTGACCGGTCTCGGACGGGGGCAGCGCGATGTAGCCGCCCTCGCCGTGGAAGCGCAGGGACCCCGGCACGAAGTCCTTGGCGTAGAGGAGCTCGCCGAGCTGCTCCATGGAGTAGGGCGCGACGAGGATCGCCCAGCGCGTGGGCGCCGCGACGACCGGGCCGAGACGCATGCCCGTGCGGTCGAGCGCGTCGAGTGCGCGGGCCGCCGCGAGGGCGGGCAGGCTCACCGCGCAGGGGGCCGTGCCTCCGGTGGCCAGCACGATGGGTGCGGACGGCCGGTTGGTCCACCACCAGCGCACCATCCGCTCGTCGGTGGTGGCCGCGAGGAGGCCGGGGTCGAAGGGGTGAGCACCGGGCACCGTGCACTCGGGGTCCGGGCACCCGCAGCGGGCACGCCCCTGCGGGTCCGGTGCCACGCCCGGGAGTACGGGCCACTGCCAATCGGTCGCGAAGGTCAGGGCCGCGCTGAGCATCTCAGGCCTCCCGTTGTTTCGCCTGGACAGGAGCCTGCGTCGCCTTCCGAGGATCTCGCGCATGAGCGCTCGTTCCTTTCCGTTGCACGCCTGGCAACACCGTGGATCACATCACACCATGTGTCGATCACTTCACTGTGCGTACCTGCTGGCGCATCACACCCTTGCGCGAGGCAAGGGGAACCCATCTGGGCCGAGCATTGGCTGCGTCCGCGTCCATACTGCGTCTGTCTAAAGCATGGGCATGGCGTGGGGTGGCGGCGCCTGGCGTTTTGCCGTCCCGCTGTTTCTTGCCGCCTCCGCCACGGGAGGATGGGGCACGGTCGTCGGTGGTTAAGACGCCCGGGTCCGTCGCCAGGTTCCGGGCGGATCCCAACCACCCCTGGCCTTCACCGAGTACGTACCCATCACGACCGCTGTGACGCTCCGTCGAACGAGGCCAGTCGACCTCAATAACCCGTTACCCGAGTCAGTTTTAAGCCAACTTTGCTTTCCCGCAAGGGTTACCGACGGTCTCATGGACACCAGGAATCCCAGCAGGACAATGCTGGACATCCCCTCACGAGTGCGTGTACATGTGGAGACACTGCTAGCGGCGCAGAACGACATAGGGGTTTGCGATGCTATTGAGCAATACGCACCGGTCGGAAAGCCGGACGCCATGAACGCCCCTCACGTTCCGAAAGTGGCCGGAATCGATTCAACGGTTCCCGCGCCCGCACACACTGTCGCGCCGACGACGTCCGTCACGGGTTCCGCGACGGGTTCCGCAACGGGCTCTTCTTCGGCCACCTCGTCCACCGGCCCCGGAGCCGTTCTCCAAGATCGGCTCGCCGGCTGGGTGTCCGACCTCACCACCCTCCACGAACTCACCGAGCGCCTGGTGCGCACCGCGACACTGAGCAACGCGCTGCAGGAGCTGCTGCGCGCCGGAGCCGCCCTCGTGGGCGCCCGACGCGGTCTCGTCGTCATGGAACCGGGCGACGGACTCGGCCCGGACACCACCATCGGCCTGGGCCTCGCCCGCGCCGATCTCGGCCACATCGAGACCGTCCCGCGCAGCGCCATGTCGTACGGCAGGATCCTGGACGGACTGCCCGGCGGCGAGGGCGAGATCTCCCAGCCCGACCTGCTCTCCGAGGACGGGCTCGACCCCCGCCACCGCGAGGTGGCCGCCCGGCTCGGCTACGCCGCGAGCTACGCGCTGCCCCTGTCCACCAAGGCGGCGGGCCGCCTGGGCGCCGCCGTATGGCTCTACGACGAACCCGCCGAACCGGTGGAGCGCCAGCGCCACCTCGTCGGCCTCTACGCCCGCTACGCGACCGAGCACCTGGCACGGCTGCTGGAACTGGACCGCACACGCGCGTGCATGAAGACGATCTCCCAAGAGCTGCTTCCGCCGCGACTGCCCCGGGTCTCCGGTGTCCAGCTCGCCGCCCGGCACCGCACCGGCCCGCGCGGCGGCGGCGACTGGTACGACGCGCTGCCGCTGCCCGACGCCGCGCTCGGCCTCGCGGTCGGCTCCGTCACCGGGGCCGGGCCCAGCGCGGTCGCCGCCATGGGCCGGCTGAGGGCCTCCCTGCGGGCATACGCCGTGATGGAGGGCGAGGACCCCGTCGCCGTCCTGTCCGACCTCGAGCTGCTGCTGCGCCTGACCGAGCCCGCCCGTTCCGCGACCGCCCTTTTCGCGTACTGCGAGCCCGCCCTGCGCAAGGTCACGCTCGCCGGTGCCGGACACAGCCCGCCGCTGGTGATCGGCGCGCGGCGCACCGAGTTCGTGGAGACCTCCCTGTCCGCGCCCCTGGGCATGCTCGCCTGCTGGGAGGCGCCCAGCGTCGAACTGACGGCCGAGCCCGGCGAGACTGTGCTGCTCTACACCGACGGCCTGCTGCACCGCACCGGCGACCCCATGGACCGCGCCTTCGCCCGGCTGCACGCGGCGGCCGCCAGCGTCCCCAGGACGCTGCGTGCGGACCCCGGCGCGCTCGCCGACCATGTTCTGCGGTCCGTGCTGCCGGACGGGCTGGACGAGGCGGACAGCGCGGAGGACGTCGTACTGCTGGCGGCGCGCTTCGAGTGAGGCCCTCGGGCCGCGCGTGCTGAGTTCTGCGCGTAAGAGGACTTCCGACCCTGGGCCCACCTCTGTACGACCGTACGATGATGGGTGTCCCCCTGCTCCGGCACAGCGGAGAGCTGGGGGGGGAAGGTCCAAAGTCGTATCTAGGAGGCAGACCGTGTCGGAGGCGCTCAACCCGGAGACCCCGGAAGCCGTGCTCGACGATGCCGCTGACGAAGCGGGCGAAGAAGAGCCGATCAAGCAGCGCAAGAACGGCCTGTATCCGGGCGTGTCCGACGAGCTCGCCGAGAACATGAAGTCCGGATGGGCCGACACCGAGCTGCGCGGCCTCACGCCGATCGCGCAGGCCGAGTACACCGCCGCCCGCCGCGCCGCGCTCTCCGCGCGCTTCCCGGGCGAGCGCCTGGTGATCCCGGCCGGCAACCTGAAGACCCGCTCGAACGACACGGACTACCCCTTCCGCGCCTCGGTCGAGTACGCGTACCTCACCGGCAATCTGACCGAGGACGGCGTCCTGGTCCTGGAGCCCACCACCGACGGGCACAAGGCGACGATCTACCTGCTGCCGCGCTCCGACCGCGAGAACGGCGAGTTCTGGCTGTCCGGGCAGGGCGAGCTGTGGGTCGGCCGCCGCCACTCCCTCATCGAGGCCGAACAGCTGTACGGCATCCCCGCCTCCGACGTGCGCGAGCTGGCCGACAAGCTGCGCGAGGCCACCGGACCGGTCCGGGCCGTGCGCGGCTACGACGCCGGCATCGAGGCGGCCCTGACCGACAAGGTCACCGCCGAGCGCGACGAGGAGCTGCGGGTCTTCCTCTCCGAGGCGCGGCTGATCAAGGACGACTTCGAGGCCGGCGAGCTGCAGAAGGCCGTCGACTCGACGGTGCGCGGCTTCGAGGACGTCGTGAAGGTCCTGGACAAGGCCGAGGCGACCAGCGAGCGCTACATCGAGGGCACCTTCTTCCTGCGCGCCCGGGTCGAGGGCAACGACATCGGCTACGGCTCGATCTGCGCCGCCGGCCCGCACGCCTGCACGCTGCACTGGGTGCGCAACGACGGGCCCGTGCGCTCCGGAGATCTGCTGCTGCTCGACGCGGGCGTGGAGACGCACACGCTCTACACCGCCGACGTCACGCGCACGCTGCCGGTCAACGGCCGCTACAGCGAGATCCAGAAGAAGATCTACGACGCCGTGTACGAGGCCCAGGAGGCCGGTATCGCGGCCGTGCAGCCCGGTGCCAAGTACCGCGACTTCCACGACGCCGCGCAGCGCGTGCTGGCCGAGAAGCTCGTCGAGTGGGGTCTGGTCGAGGGCCCGGTCGAACGTGTCCTGGAGCTGGGTCTGCAGCGTCGCTGGACCCTGCACGGCACCGGCCACATGCTCGGCATGGACGTCCACGACTGCGCCGCCGCACGGACCGAGACGTACGTGGACAGCACGCTGGAGCCGGGCATGTGCCTGACCGTCGAGCCTGGCCTGTACTTCCAGGCGGACGACCTGACCGTCCCAGAGGAGTACCGGGGCATCGGCGTGCGCATCGAGGACGACATCCTGGTGACCGAGGACGGCAACCGGAACCTGTCGGCGGGGCTGCCGCGCCGCTCCGACGAGGTCGAGACGTGGATGGCGGCCCTGAAAGGCTGACGTAGGGCTGGCGTAGGGCTGGCGTAGGGCTTGATGGCCGGGTACGAGAAGTGCCCGGCCATTCGTCTGCGGGTAGGTCTTGGCTGGTCGCGCAGTTCCCCGCGCCTCTTTGGGCGCGGGAAACTCACGGGGGGGATTAGTGGGCGACGACTTCTGGTCCGGTGTCGGGGTGGATCTGCATCTGGAGCCGGACGTGGCCGCGGGGCGCAGGACCGGGCTCGAACGGGCTCTGCGGGACGCGGTGCGCGACGGACGGCTCGCTCCGGGCACACGATTGCCCCCGACCCGGCGGCTCGCGGCCGAACTCGGCATCTCGCGCGGGACGGCCAAGGGTGCGTACGACCAACTGGTCGCCGAGGGGTACCTGACGGCCCGGCAGGGGTCGGGCACCGAGGTCGCGGTGCTTCCCGCGGACGCCGTGTCGGAGGCCGTCGGGGCTCCCCGCGCACGTGCGCCCCGTTTCGATCTGCGGCCCGGCAGCCCGGACGTCGGTACGTTCCCGGCCGCGGCGTGGCTACGGGCACTGCGCCGCGCGATCGCGACGGCGCCCTCCCTGGCGTACGACTACGGGGACCCGCGCGGCCGGATCGAACTGCGGACGGCGCTCTCGGGCTACCTGGGACGGGCCCGGGGCGTGATCGCGCCGCCCGAGCGGATCGTGATCACCTCGGGGTACGTGCAGGGGCTCGCGCTCCTCACGCGCGTGCTGGACGGCGGGGTGGTGGCGATGGAGGACCCCGGGCTCCCGTTCCACCGGGACGTGGTGCGGCGGGGCGGGGGCACGGTGGTGCCGCTGAAGGTGGACGAACGGGGCGCCTGCGCCGGGGAGTTGACTTCTTCGCAGGCGGACGCGGTCGTCGTCACGCCCGCCCATCAGTACCCGACCGGGGTGACCCTGCACCCCGAGCGGCGGCGGGCGCTCACCGACTGGGCACGCGCGCGGGGCGGGCTGATCGTCGAGGACGACTACGACGGTGAGTTCCGCTACGACCGGCAGCCCGTCGGCGCCCTCCAGGGCATGGCACCGGGGCAGGTCGCCTACCTGGGTACGGCGTCCAAGACGCTCGGGCCCGCGCTGCGGCTCGGCTGGATGGTGCTGCCGCCGCACCTGGTCGACGCGGTGACCGACGTGAAGCTGCACAGCGACCATCACACCGAGTCCATCGGCCAGTTGGCGCTGACCGAGATGATCACCAGCCACGCGTACGACCGACATGTGCGCGCCTGCCGGCTGCGGTACCGGCGACGCCGGGACCAGCTGCTCGACCGGCTTGGGGCGCGCGGGAACGTACG
The DNA here is from genome assembly GCF_040634475.1 of Streptomyces sp. NPDC007095. Lineage (NCBI taxonomy): Bacteria > Bacillati > Actinomycetota > Actinomycetes > Kitasatosporales > Streptomycetaceae > Streptomyces > Streptomyces sp. NPDC007095. Next base: position 2,231 of record NZ_JBEYFS010000140.1, on the reverse strand, counting down.
CGGTATCGCGGCCGGGCTGCACGCGCTGGTGGACGTGGCGGACGAGGCGGAGATACTGGCGCGGGCCGAGAAGGAGGGGCTAGCCGTCGGGCATCTCGGCGAGCACTGGCACGAGCGCGGCGAGGGGCGGCCTCAGGGCTTGGTCGTGGGCTACGGGACTCCCCGGGAGCGGATCTATCCGGAAGCGCTGGAGGCGTTGGGGCGAGTGCTGGACGGGAGCCGGAGGGTGTCGGGGCGAATGCTGGACGGGAGCCGGAGGGTGTCGGGGCGAATGCTGGACGGAAACCAGGGGGTGTCGGGGCGAGTGCTGGACGGAAACCAGGGGGTGTCGGGGCGAATGCTGGACGGAAACCAGGGGGTGTCGGGGCGAGTGCTGGACGGAAACCAGGGGGTGTCGGGCGGGAGCCAATTGGGTCGCAAAAAGGCCTGAGGATTGGGCCTGTTGACGGGTCCACTGGGCCCGTAGCGTCGAAGCCATGACGAATCCGGCAGCATCCGCGCAGTCGAGCCGCCTCGTCCCGCCCGCGGGACCGCAACGCGTCCTGGCCCTCGCCCAGCTGACCAACTCCGTGGGCGACGGCGCCTATTACGTGACCTCCGCGCTGTACTTCACACACGTCGTGAGACTGGCCCCCGCGCGCGTGGGGCTCGGACTGACCGTCGCCTGGGCGATCGGCTCTCTCGTCGGCGTACCGCTGGGGCGGCTCGCCGACCGGCGCGGGCCGCGTGGCACGGCGGTGCTGCTGGCCCTTGCGACCGGAGCGGCGGTGGCGTCCTTCCTGGTCGTCCGCGGCTTCCTGCCCTTCGTCCTCGCGGCCTGCGCGTACGCCTCCGCGCAGTCGGGGCTCGGGGCGGCCCGGCAGGCGCTGCTCGCCGGGCTGATACCGGCCGGGGAGCGGACCGGGCTGCTCGCCCGTCTTCAGTCGACCCTCAACGCCGGCCTGGCGGTGGGGGCGGGCCTCGGCGGCCTCGCACTGCACACCGGAACACGGCACGCGTATCTCGGGGTGTTCGCGCTCGACGCGGTGAGCTTCCTGCTCTGCGCGGGTGTACTGCTGCGGCTGCCGTCCGTGCCACGAGTGACCGTACGACGCGGTCACGGGGCCGGTGTCCTGCGCGACCGCCCGTACGTGCTCGTCACGTTCCTCAACACCGTGCTGCTGCTGCGGATGCCGCTGCTCAGTCTGGGCATCCCGCTGTGGATCACCGAGCGCACCCAGGCGCCCGCCTGGCTGGTCTCCGCGCTGTTCGTCCTCAACACCGGTGCGGTGATGGTCTTCCAGGTGCGGATGGCGCGCGGTGTCACCGGCCTCGCCCCGGCCACGCGCGCGATACGCCGTTCCGGACTCATGATGCTGGTGTCCTGCGCGGTCTTCGCGCTGTCGGCCGGTGCCTCGCCGTGGGTCGCGGCCGGGGTCCTGGTGGCGGGCGCGGTGCTCCAGGTCTTCGCCGAGATGCAGCAGTCCGCAGGCTCCTGGCAGGTGGGCTTCGGCCTCGCCCCGGCCGACCGCATGGGCGAGTACCAGGGCTTCTTCGGCACGGGCGTCACGGTGGCGCGCACCGCGGGTCCGCTGGTCCTGACCGCGCTGCTGGTGGGCTGGGGCACGCCGGGATGGCTGCTGCTGGGGGGACTGATGCTGGGGGCTTCGTACGGGATGGGCCCGGCGGTGCGGTGGGCCGCCACACGCGAGGTGACAGCCCACCGCCAGGACCGGGACCGGGACCGGAATCAGGATCAGAATCAGAATCAGAATCAGAATCAGAATCAGGACCAGGACCAGGACCAGGACCAGGACCAGCTCAGGCAGCAACCCGTACCGGTGAACTGACCACTACCGGAAGCGAATCCACGAACAGGGCGCCGGCGAGCAGTCCCCACGTGCCACGGGGGCTCCACGCGCGCGTGTGGAGGTCGCCGTCGAAGGCGGCCAGAGCCGCGCGGCCGGCCTCCGTCGCCATACCGCCCGCCTCCAGCACACCCCGGGCACCCGCCTGGACGTGCCGGAGCCCGTGCGGGCCCGCCGTGTACAGCAACTCGGTGTCCTGGAGGGTGGACATGACGGTGAGGAGCGCGTCGAGCCGGGCGTACGGCTCGGACGCACCGGCGGAGCGCGAGGCGGCGAGCGCGTCCAACGCCCGCCGTACGTGCGGGAATCCGGCGCGTGCCTCACCCCGCGCCCCGGCCGCGCCGTACTTCGCGGACATGGACGCCGCCAGCGGCTGCGGGTGGC
>NZ_JBEYFS010000139.1:0-31632 GCF_040634475.1 Streptomyces sp. NPDC007095 | reverse complement strand
CGAGGGCCTGTGCCCGGCACGCCGAGAGCACGCACCTGACGCCGCAGGGCCCGCCCTCCGGGCGGACGACGGGAATTTGACGACAGGACCTAGCCGGCGAAGGGCGAATCGCCGTGCATCCTCGTGGCCGGCTTCGCGGCCGGGGCGTGGCGGACGACGGCGAGCGGTTCGCCCGAGGCGAGGGCCGCGGTCAGCAGCAGGCCCGCGTCGGCGTTGCGCCCCAGGTCCTCGATCGGGCCGTGGCCGCCGGGGAAGTAGACGGCGTCGTAGTCCCCAGGCGGGCGTCCGACAGCTGGATCGGCCGCCGCATCTCCTCCGCGGAGCGGATGACTCCCTCCAGGTCGAGTGCGAACTGGGCATTGCCCGCCATCTCAGTGCGCAGGCGCGCAGGCTCATCATGTTCACGTTCGGGACGGCCCCGTCGGGAGTGGCCACCACGACCTGGTGGCCCGCCTCCGTGGGCGCCTCGTACGAGGCCGCGAACTCTTCGGCCCGGTAACCGGTCGTATATCTCGCCCCATCCGTGAGCGTCCAGGAGGCAGCTGCACCGCTTGTCCGCGTCTGGCCGTATCCGATCAGGCACCTTCGGACGGCTTTCCGCAACGCCCGCGATCCGGCCATGCCGCCGAAGCCGCCGGCCGGCACCTGCGTCCCCGGCGGCGCAGGGCGGGTTGGCCGAACCTCACCTCCGTCCCGTCACCAGGTCTGCTCGCCGGCGCGCACGAGGATCTCGTTGACGGCCACCCGACGGTCCCTGGTGACGATGTAGGAGACGGCGTCGGCGATGTCCTCTGGGCGCAGCAGTTCCATGCCCTCGATCTGGTTCTCGATCGCCTGCCGCACACCGTCGCGGAGGTGCGTGCTCAGCTCCGTGTCCACTGTGCCGGGCTCGACCACGCTCACCCGGACGCGCTTGTGCATGACCTCCTGCCGCAGGGCTTCGGTGAATCCGTTGACGCCGAACTTCGTCAGGTTGTAGACGGCCGTCCCTGGCCTGGCGACCCGGCCCGCGGTGGAACTGATGTTGACCAGGTCGGCCACCCGCCGCGGGGAGTCCTCGGCGGCGCGGAGGAGATGCGGCAGCGCAGCGTGGGTGATGTACAGCAAGCCCTGGACATTGACCTCGAGCATCCGCTCCCACTCCTCGATCGGTGAGTCCACGGCCTGCCCGACGCCCATGAAGCCGGCGTTGTTGACGACCGTGTCCAGGCGGCCCGACTCGGCCACCACTCTCTCCACCGCCGCCGCGGCCTGCTGCCGGTCGGTGATGTCGGCCACGACGACGAAGGCTGTACCGCCCTCGGCCCGGACCTTCTCCGCGAGCTCCTGCAGCCGCTCACGTCGCCTTCCGAGAACGGCGACGGCCGCCCCCTCCGCGGCAAGGCTGCGCGCGGTCGCCTCCCCGATACCGCTGCCGGCGCCGGTCACCAGCGCCACTGTGCCCTGCAGTCGTCCGGTCATGTTTTCGTCCTCCATGTGTCGTCCTCGCGGCCTGACAGGACGCGAGAATGGCGCGGCTCCGCAGCGTCGAAGGGGGTCTCGGAGAGACAGCCGCGGTACGGCTGCCGTACGGCCGCTCGTACGCGACCTGGCCCGAAGCCGCAGTAACCTAGTATCCGGAACTGGTTCCGCTTGGACGATAAGCGGAACTGGTTCCGGTTGCAAGCGTCACAGGACGGAGCAGGGCTTGACCGACAACAAGAGCGACGCGACAAGGCGGCAGAGGCCGCTGCGAGCCGACGCTCAGCGCAATGAAGACCGACTGCTCGAAGCCTCGGCGGCAGCCTTCGCCCGCGACGGATTCAACGCCTCGGTGAAGGACATCGCCCGCGAGGCCGGCGTCGGCGTCGGTACGCTCTACCGGCGGTTTCCTTCCAAGGAGCTGCTGATCGAGGCGACGTACCGCCACGAAGTGCAACTCCTGTGCGAAGCGGCGCCTGAACTCGCGTCCTCACTCCCCCCGGCGTGCGCCCTGAAGACGTGGATGGAGCGCTTCATGGACTTCATGGCCGCCAAGCACGGCATGGCCGACGCACTCCGCGTGGTGCTGACCGACGACGGCGAACGGCTGCAGACCCGTGCCAACCTCGCCGAGGCAATCGACCACCTCCTCACCGCCGGTGCGGGCCAGGGGGTCACCCGGGGGCAAGTAGGGGCTCATGACGTACTGATGGCGCTCGGCGGCATCAGCCTCATCGCCGACACCGAGCGCCGACCCGATCTCGCCGCGAAACTCATCGACCTGCTACTGCACGGCATCCTGACGGACTGACGCCCCGACGGCGACCGGACTGCGACGCTGTCGCAGCCTGTGCGGGCCCCGGGGCGGCGTCGCCGGCGGCCGCCCCCTGCTCACGCTCGACCACTCGACGACCGGGACCTCGACGCCCCCGTCCGATCCGTGCCGATCCGCACCCGGACAACCGCTCCCGCTCCCCCGGCGGGATCAGCGCTCCGAACGCACCGGGTGCTTACTCATGATCGAGACCCGGTTGAACGCGTTGATGGTGATCGCCACCCAGATCACCGCGGAGACCTGGTCGTCGGTGAGGGTGTCGCGGGCGGCCGCCCAGGCGGCTTCCTGCGCGGCGGCGTCGGTCGGCTCGGTCGTCGCCTCCGCCAGCGCGAGGGCCGCGCGCTCCGCGGGAGTGAACAGCTCGGTGTCCCGCCAGGCGGCCAGCACTCCGAGGCGCTGCGCCGTCTCGCCCGCATGCAGGGCGGCCCGGGTGTGCACGTTGAGACAGTAGGCGCAGCCGTTGATCTGCGACACGCGGAGGTTGATCAGCTCCACCACGGTCCGGTCGAGCCCCGCGTCGGCGGCAGTCGCGCGCACCGCTTCCGACGTCTGGATCAGCTCGTGATAGGCCTTCGGGCTCTGCTTGTCGATGAAGATCCGCTGCGTCGCGGTTCCTGTCACATGGCTGCTCAACCCCGGACTCCGTTCTACTATGCTCCGAGTATCGTTGTTGAATCTGAAACTATCATGGTGACGGAAGGCGGTTCCCGGTGAGCGAAGTCGACGTCCTCTCCCCACGTGACGTACCCCTGGGCGGCCCGCGCGCGATGACCGTGCGGCGCACACTGCCGCAGCGCGCGCGGACCCTGATCGGAGCCTGGTGCTTCGCCGACCACTACGGTCCCGACAACATCGCCGAGACGGGCGGCATGGAGGTCGCCCCGCATCCGCACACCGGACTGCAGACGGTGAGCTGGCTGTTCAGCGGGGAGATCGAGCACCGCGACAGCCTCGGCAGCCACGCCTACGTACGGCCCGGCGAGCTGAACCTCATGACGGGCGGGCACGGCATCAGCCACTCGGAGGTGTCCACCCCGCGCACCACGGTCCTGCACGGAGTCCAGCTGTGGGTGGCGCTGCCCGAGGAACACCGGCACGCGGAGCGGGACTTCCAGCACTACGTACCCGAGCCCTGGCGGGTCGACGGGGCCGAGATCAGGGTGTTCCTGGGCTCCCTCGCCGGTCAGGAGTCCCCGGTGCGCACCTTCACACCCCTGCTCGGCGCCGAGATCGTCCTGGAGCCGCGCGCGACGGTCACGCTCGCCGTGGACCCCGGCTTCGAGCACGGGCTGCTCGTCGACCACGGAGACGTCCGTATGGCCGACACCTTGCTGCGTCCGGCGGAGCTGGGTTACGCCGAGACCGGAATCACAGGTCTGACGTTGGTGAACGAGTCGGACGACCCGGCTCGCACCGTACTGCTCGGCGGAACCCCGTTCGAGGAAGAGATCGTCATGTGGTGGAACTTCATCGGCCGTAGCCATGAGGACATCGTCCGCGCCCGGGAGGACTGGGCGAACGCCTCCGATCGCTTCGGCGCCGTCGAGGGGTACCCGGGGGACCGTCTTCCCGCTCCCGTTCTGCCGCATGCCACCATCGCACCGCGCGGCAACCCGCCGCGTCGCCGACCCACACCCGAAAGGCATCTCATGACCGAGTCTCCCGCCGCTGCGACCATCGAGCGGAACGATGCCAGGCATCGCTACGAAGTCCTGGTCGACGGCAAGCGCGCCGGCCTCACCGCCTACCGCGATCGCGGTGAACAGCGCGTCTTCTTCCACACCGAAGTCGACGACGCCTTCGCCGGCCAGGGCCTGGCCGCGCGGTTGGTCGAGCACGCGCTCACCGACGTGCGCGACCTCGGCATGCGGATAGTTCCCGTGTGCCCTTACGTCGCGAAGTTCCTGAAGAAGCACGACGAGTTCGCCGACATCACCGACCCCGTGACCCCCGAGGTCCTGGCGTGGCTGGACACGGAACTGGGCTGACCCCGTACCTCCCTGCGGTGCCCCGGGCGGGAAACGTCACGAGCACCGGTTCGACGAGCCGCCGGTCCCCGGGGAAGCCGGCGCCGCGCAGGCACCGGTGCGAGGCCGGGGGCGGAAGCCGGCCTTCGTCGAAGCACGGCTGGACGCCCCGGGAGGACGAACTCGGGGAGGTCGCCGCTGTGCACGTACAGCCGTAGCCGGTATCCGACGTGGCCGAGGAACAGCGTCAACTGCCGCTCCGGAGCGTCCAGGTGGAAGCTTCCCTGGGCGACGAGCTCGGTCTCCCCGTCGGGATGGACGTCCAGCAGCTCGCGAAGAAGTCGGTGGACGGGCCGATGGCGGTCAGGGCGAGTTCGAGGGAGACCGGCCCCGCCAAGTCGACCGATTCCACGGCCGGTTCGGTCTGTCCGTGCCACCTCGCCCCGGCCGTGCGGCCGGTGATCCGGGCCCAGTCCGGCTCGAAGCACAGGGAACGCGCCTCGTGCCCTGTCACGGACCGAACTCACCTCCACCGAACTGCTCGACAGGGTGGGCCTGGACGCCCGGACGGGCCGCTCGAAGCCCAGTGCGCTGTCCGGTGGCCGGCGCCGGCGGGGGGCATCGCCCGCGCCCTCTCGTATCTCGGCCCCGGATCCTCGTGCCCGACGAGGCGGTCTCCGCGCCGGACGTCTCCATCCCAGCGCAGGTGCTCATTCTGCTCACCGGCCTGCGCGACGAGATCAGCATCAGCTACCTCTGCGTCACCCACAACCTGGCCGTCACCCAACAGGTGACCGACGAGTGGTCGTGATGTACCGGGGACGGGTCGTCGAACGGGGCTCCACCGATCAGGTAGCGACCTCGCGGGAGCACCCGCACACCCGTACACGCGAGCACCGGCCGGGCCGCCTAAGTCACTCACGAGGACATCGCCGACGTGATCACGGCCGTCGCCCTCGACGTCCGCGCCCTCGCACTCGGTGTATTCGACGCCATCGACGCCCACCCGTGGATCGGCACCCAGCTCGCCCGCGCCGCAGGGCAGTCACTCACGCTGCGGGTCTTCGAACACCTCGGACGCCAGGCCCAGGCCCTCGGCGTACCCCACACCGCCCAGTTCACCGCCGCGTCCACGCTGCTGGACTACATCCTCGGAGTGGGCGGACAGAACGCCGCCAACGCCCGCGGACACCAACCGGACACCAACCGGACCGAGTTCCTCAACACCGCCTCGGCCGCATGGGCACACCTCGACCCCGACGAATACTCGTTCACCCGCAACGTCGCAGACCAACTACGCGACCACGACGATCGAACAGAGTTTCTCGCCGGCATCGACCTCGTCCTCACCGGAATCACCACCCACCAAAGGCCGACCGAACCGACGCCGCCGTAACCGCCCCCGCGCAGCCTCGAAACCCGGGTTGGTTCCCCATGGCTGACAGTTCGAGGCCGCGGAAATAGTTGTGCTCCGGCTGACGGAGTGGTTGTTCCCATCGGCTGAGGTCGACACGGACAGGGATTCAGCCCACCGGCTCGCGCTCGGGTGAGGACGACGGCGCGCCGGCCCATCGGAGCAGGGCGGCTTCAAGGCCGGTGACGGCGGCGATGTCGGTGGCATCAGCGGTGTCGGAGGCGTCAGCGGTGTCGGTGGCATCAGCGGTGTCGAAGGCCCAGGCGACCACCCCGTCCGGGCGTACCAACACCCCGGTCGGCGTCGCGTGGTCGTCGGTCACGCTACTCACTCGCCCGGCCCAGGCCGCGGCGAGGCGGACGAACGCGCCATCCGGAGTACGGTCGAGCAGCAGGAACCCGCCGCCGTGACCGTGGTCGACCAGACGGGAGCCGTCCCTCAGCCACAGGTCGGGGACGAACCCGCCGACCAGCGGATGGTCGCCGGGCAGGTCGACGCGCTGCGTGACGCCGGAGATCTTCTTGACCGCGTATGTCGTGCCCGCCCGAGTGTTGAGCAGATCGGCCACGATCCCCCGCAGCGCGGCCGACTTGGAGTCCCCGCGCAGCACCCCGATCTGGGCTCGCGTCCAGTCCAGCACCCAGGCGCCAAGGGGACGGCGTTCGGCGTCGTAGGTGTCGAGCAGCCCTTCGGGCGCCCACCCGGCGACCACGGCGCCGAGCTTCCATCCGAGGTTCATCGCGTCGCCGACCCCGAGATTGAGCCCCTGCCCGCCGAACGGCGGGTGCACGTGCGCGGCGTCGCCGGCCAGAAGCACCCGTCCCGACCGGTAGGCCGCGGCCTGGCGGGTGTTGTCGGTCCAGCGGGTCGGGGTGGCGCGCAGCGCCGTCAGCGTGACGTCGGTCCCCGAGACCCGGCGCAGGCTGGTCTGCAGCTCATCCAGGGTGACCGGCGCCGAGCGGTCGGCGGGAGGACCGTCGAACTCCATGGTGGCCACCCGCCCGACCTGTGGCCCGCAGCGGTACGCCCCCGCGGGCGACCACACCCATCCGTTCGCGAGCTTCTCCGGGTCGGCGATGTCGACGACCGCCTGATACCCGGTGAGTTCGGGGTCGGTGCCGGGGAAGTCGATGCCCGCGAGGCGGCGTACGGCGCTGTGCCCGCCGTCGCACCCGAGCAGCCACCCGGTGCGCACCGGGCCGGCGGTGGTGCCGACGAGCACGCCGTCGCCGGTGTCTTCGAGCGCGGTGACCTCCACCCCGCGACGCACCGGTACGCCGAGTCGCGCGACGTGCTCGGCGAGCAGCACCTCCAGCTCACGCTGCGGCACCATCCGCGCTCCGTCGGCCGCTGCGTGCGCGGCGAAATCGGGATCGGACCAGTCCACGAGGTCGGCGTCGAGGATCATTCCCGCGAAGTGCCCGGTGAACCGCGAGTCGGGCGCTCGCCGGCCCTCACCGGGCGTCCGGTCGCCGACCATGCGGGCGAACGATCCCATCCGCTCGAGTATCTCTTTCTGCACCTTTTCGGCGGCAGGCAGCAGGCCACGGCGGTCCAGTGCCTCGGCCGTCGGCATGTTGATCGACTGCGCCTTCATCGCTTCGTCCGGCTCGGGCCGCCGCTCGAGTACCTGCACCGTCGCCCCGGAGAGCGCCAGCTCGGCGGCGAGCACGAGGCCCACCGGCCCGGCTCCGACCACGGTCACGTCCACATTCTGGTTCACATTCATGTTCACGAACAGTGTTCTATATACGAACGGTGTTCGTGTCAAGATATAGTGGTCGCGTGAACCCGAGAGAGCGACGCGCGGCGCGCCACCAGCTGCCGAACCCCGGGGCCGAAGACGCCCCCAGGCCGCGGCGGCGCACGGCCCCGATCACCGTGCCGCAGGTCATCGACACCGCGCTGGGCGTCATCGCCACAGAGGGCTACGAGGCACTGACCATGCGCCGACTGGCCGGCGCGCTCGACACCGGACCCGCCTCGCTCTACGCCCACGTGGTCAACAAGGCCGACCTCGACGAACTGCTCATCGCACGGCTGTGCGCCGAGCTCGTACTACCCGAGCCCGACCCCGCAGCCTGGCGGGAGCAGATCCGTAGCGTGTGCACCCAGATACGCGACCAGTACCTGAAATACCCCGGAATCTCCCGCGCCGCGCTCGCCATGGCCCCCACCGACCTCGAGACCGTGCGCGTCAGCGAAGGGATGCTGGCGATCCTGCTCGCCGGCGGTGTGGCCCCGCAGGCCGCCGCCTGGGCCATCGACGCCCTCTTGCTGTACGTGGCCGGCTACTGCCTGGAGATCTCCATCGTGAGGCAGCGCAAGGTCCACAACGAGGCGGACTGGGTCCTCGACACCGACGAGCTCCAGCGCCGACTGACCGCGCTGCCTCCCGAGACCTTCCCTCACACCACCCGCTACGCGGCCGAACTCACCGCCGGCGAGGGCCACGAGCGGTTCGACTTCACTCTCTCCCTGATGATCGACGGACTCGCACATCGCTAGCCCGACGGCGCCGAATCGGCCGGCGACGGGTCGAACGGGGAGCCGCCCACCGGATCATGGGGTAGTCCGGTGCCTCCGCCGACGGCGTGTCAATACCTAAGAGCGCCGCCCGGAGGTTCAGGGGGCTGACCCGCCGCCGGAAACGCCGGGTTGCGGGGCGGCTTGGACCATCCGCTGGACGGTGGGCACGGGCGTGCGCATGGCTTCGAGCAGCGCTTGCACGCCCTGCTCGGGCAACGTGGCCAGCAGGTCGGACACCCGGGCACACTGCGCTCGCCGGCGCTCGGCCACCAGCTCGCGCCCGGCATCCGTGGTGGCGACGAGGCGCACCCGCCCGTCTTTGGGATGGCCCACTCGCCTTGCCAGGCATCGGGCTTCCAACCGCTGCGCCGGCACCGCCATCGACGGTTGAGCGTGGGCCCGGCCGACGCGGCGGTCCGGGCGGGCACGAAGTGGGTCCCGAGGCCGCTGAGCAGGACGAGGAAGTGTGACACAGAAGGGGGACGCGGAAGCGGGGGAACCGGGCGAGCGCCACGTCCTGCGTCGACCAGTCGAACCTGTCCGCCCAGTAGGCGACGAGCTCGCGGAGGTGGGCGACCCGCTCGAGCCCCTGCCGCCGGCCGCCCTCTGGCCTCCCCCACACTCAAGGCGTCACGTCATCTGGTGATTGGCGCTGAAGTCGGAAGTGCCGTCGATGACCAGACGCCCGTTGACGACTTCGACGGACGTCGAGATGGACGGTGCCCCCTCGCATTTCGCTGACGCGATCGACAGGTTGTACCCCTGCGTCGGTCACCGCGACAGAGGCACGTTGGTCTATGCAACGTACATCCCCTTCGCGTTGGCGCCATTCGAGCACAGACCTCATACGCCCAGCCGCCGACGGCCGGCAGACCTGCCGTCTCAGGCGGTCGGGCGCCTGGAGAGCGGCGCCTCCCTGGTGCCCTTCAGCGTGCCGCCGTTGAAGAGGCCAAGTTCCACGGTGGCGTAGTGAATTCCGTTCGAATCGTTGGCGTACGTGTTGTAGGTGACGTTCCTGCCACAGCCGGTCGTGTAGCCGTGCCAGGGCCAGTAGTGCTTCGCGCCGCGGTAGGGAATGGTCACCAGCCGAATGCCGATCTTGAGCCCGTCGCATCGCGAATCGATCGGCTTCACCGTCATCGTGACCGCGGTGAGACTGTTCGGGCCGCCCCATTTGAAGAGGCCAGACGAGTCGGCGTAGGGGTCCAAGGACCCAGTGGTGCTCGTGAGGTTACCTGTGGCCTCTGCCTGGTACTGGTTGTCCGGGACGGTGGTGACGCCGTCTTGGTACTGGTTGTCCGGGGTCGAGGCGATTGCCGGGGCAGTGTTGGCGGCGAAGGCCGCAGCCAAAGCGACTGCCGCGGCCAACCGGGAGATCTTCATCTTTACTCCTCCGCTCAGGTGCTGTTCCAGTTGTTCGGCTGCACGGAACACCGTCGTGCGAGACGTGCTCCCCTGTATGAGCGATGGGAGTCGGGAAATGTGACAACGGCGGGCATCCCAGCAGGGTGCGTCCCTGGAAGTGGCGTACAGGTGCGGCCTGTCGGCAGTTCCTGGTGCTTTGCTCCAGCAGGACGCGTCGAGCACGATGGCCGTGAGCCCGCCGGTGACGACGCCGGCATCCTCCCGGACGCGGTCGACAACGCCTTCCAACTCCTCGGCCCGGCTGACACTAATCGGGGGCGACCGGCACACCTTCCCGCGCCGTCGGCCGAAGGCCCGACGGACACGCCACCCACGATTCGGCTTCGCGTATCGGCCGTTTGACATCGGGCATACCCTCCGGGCCGTTCGGCGTCGACGGCTGCCGCGATCGTTCAGCCCGTGGGCATGCCGACACGCGCGTCCTCGATGGTCCCCCGCAGTCGGGCGACGGTGGTCGCCAGCTGTTCGAGTGACCGCGCCGTCAACGGGTCGGCAAGCCATGTGCGCAACTCGTTCTCGAAGGTCGGTGTGGCGGCGTCCAGGAGTCGCCGGCCCGCCTCCGTCAGGGCGAGCAGCGACGAGCGGCGGTTCTGTGGGTTGGGACGGCGGCTCACCCACCCCGCGGCCTCGAGTCGGTCGACCCCTTTGCTGGTCGCGCCCACGGTGATGGCGACCTCCTGGGCAAGGTCGTTCACCCGACAGTCGTCACGGTCGCCGATGATCCGTAGGAACTCGAACTGGCTGGCGGTCAGACCGTGTTCGGCCCGCAGTCGCTCGCCGAGGACGTTGTAGAGCCTCGTCTCGTACCGGACGAGGTCGGCGAACACCTGTGCGTGATTGGTCACATGACACTCCATCTTCTCAGGAAGTATCTTCCTTGGAATATAGTTGGGTTACCGCCCAGCGGGCCATGATCCCGCACTCATCTCGGTACGGAGGACAGCATGAGCAAGGAGCAGCGCGCGATGGTTGACGCCCTACTGCGATCGACGGCGATCGATGCCAGTCGCACACCGGACGAACTGCGCGCGGATTTCGCTGCGATGATGGCCGGCAGTCCATCGCCACTCGGAGTCTCCCTCACCCCGAGTGCCCTCGCCGGCCGCCCGGCACTGGAGATCGAGCCGGAGGCCGAGGCGATCGACGGGACGATCCTCTACTTCCATGGCGGGTCCTGGGTGTTCGGCTCGCCCGCCACGGCCCAGCACATCACCGCGGCGCTCGTGCGGCGCACGGGAGTCCGGGCCGTGTCGCTCGACTACCGGCTCGCACCTGAGCATCCGTTCCCGGCCGCGATCGACGACGGCGTCGCGGCCTACCGCGACCTGCTCGAGCACGGCGTGCCGCCCGAGCGGATCGTACTGGCCGGGGACTCCGCCGGCGGCGGGCTGAGCATCCTGACCGTGCTCGCCTCGCGTGACGCCGGCCTGCCGCGGCCGGCCGGCGTGGTCGCGTTCTCCCCGGGGCTCGACGCGACCCGCAGCGGCGAGAGCATGACGACCAAGGACGGGATCGACCCGCTGTTCACCCGCCAGTCGCTGCAGCGTCTGGGCGCCCATTACCTGGCGGGCCAGGACCCGCGGCAGCCGCTGCTGAGCCCCGCGGTGCATGCCGACCTCGCCGGGCTGCCGCCACTGCTGCTGCAGGCCGGGTCGAACGAGGTGCTGCTCGACGACTCGACCCGACTGGCGACGCGGGCGGCCGCAGCCGGTGTCGATGTGATCCTCGACGTCACCGCCGACGTGCCACACGTCTTCCAGTCGTTCACCGGTTCGCTCGACGAAGCGGACGCGGCACTGGACCGGGCCGGTCGCTTCATACTCGACCGGCTGGCGACCACCCCAGCCGCGCTCTGACGGCCGCACTCCTGGACACCGGGCGGAGTCGGGTCGGGTCGAATCGGATGGAGTCGGGTCGGGTCGGACAGCACGGTGGCGGCGATGGGCCGCCACAGCCGGTCGACCTCAAAGAAATGACCTACGAAGAAAAGGCCTACTCGGGCAGCGGGCGGTCGTCGACGACGTGCTTCATGACAAGGGTGGAGGTCAGGCGCTGGACTCCCGGCAGAGTGGCCAGCCGCTGGTCGTACAGCTGCTGGAAGGCGGCCAGGTCGGCGGTGGCGACGCGCAGGAGATAGTCCGGCTCACCGAACAGGCGCTGAGCCTGGATGACGTGCGGGACGGCGGCCACGGCCTCCTCGAACGCGGAGACGGTGTCACGGTCCTCCCAGCGCAGGGTGGCGAAGACCAGGGCTTCGAAGTGGAGACCGACGGCGGCCGGGTCGACGACCGCGCGGTAGCCGCGAATCGCGCCCTCCCGTTCGAGGTCACGCAGGCGGCGGTGGCAGGGCGAGACGCTCAGCTTCACGCGGGCGGCCAGCTCGGTCACCGTCAGACGGCCATCGAGCTGTAGCTCGGTAAGAATCTTCCGGTCCAGGGCATCCATGAGGCAGATTTTCCTCCATCGGCCGCGATCATGGAGAAAAGACAGAAACTTTTTCGGGCAAACTGCGCCTAATCTTCCCTCTCAGGGCAAGGAACCTGAGAGGGAACGGTCGATGGACACGATGACGCTGGCGGCTTTCCTGGCAGTGGATCTGCTGCTGGTGTTGACCCCGGGCGCGGACTGGGCCTACGCGATCACGGCGGGGCTGCGAGACCGGTCGGTCGTCCCGGCGGTCGCCGGCCTGATAGCCGGATACGCGGGATACACGGTGCTCGCCGTGGCCGGCCTGGTGGTGATCGTGGCGAACTCGGCCACCGTTCTCACCGCGCTGACCGTCGCGGGGGCCGTCTACCTGATGTGGCTCGGCTGGAGTGTCCTGTCGCGGCCGGCGGTCCTGGGCGCGTCCACGGAGGCCATGCCCTCCTCGCGTCGGCAGATCATGCTCAAGGGAGCCGGGATCAGCGGCCTCAACCCGAAGGCGCTGCTTCTGTACTTCTCGCTGTTCCCCCAGTTCATCGACCCCAGGGCGAGCTGGCCGGTCGCCGCGCAGACCGGACTGCTCGGCACCCTCCACATGACCGCCTGCGCCGTGGTCTACGTCGCCGTCGGCGTGCTGGCCCGCACCGTGCTGAGGACCCGGCCTTCCGCGGCCCGGGCAGTCACCTGCGCCTCCGGTGCCATGATGATCGTCATCGGTGGGTTCCTGCTGGTGGAACGCCTGGCCGGCTGACGGACCCGCCCGACCCCGTTCAACACCGTGATGTCCGCCGAAGGGGAGCACATGAAAGAGCAGGCGCAGCATGAACAGGCGAGCCCCGAGGTGCAGGCGCGCATCCGGACGAGTTTCGACCGCCAGGGGCTGATGGGCCTCCTCGGCGCACGGATCACGCAGATCGCGCCGGGCCGTGTGCACATCGTCCTCCCTAGCCGACCCGAAGTGACGCAGCAGCACGGCTACTTCCATGCCGGCGCCACCAGCGCGATCGCGGCCACCTCTGGCGGCTACGCGGCGTTCACGCTGTTCCCGGAGAACACCGACGTGCTCACGGTCGAGTACAAGATCAATCTCCTGGCGCCCGCCGTCGGCGACCACATCGAGGCGGTCGGAACGGTCCTGAAGTCCGGCCGCACCCTGACCGTGTGCCAGTTGGAGGTGTTCGGCGTCCAGGACGGCCGGCGGTCGCTCGTCGCCAACGGCCAGCAGACGCTGATCCGCGTGAACAGGCCCGAGCGGTGAGCCCGCTGCCGCCCTGGTGACCTGGTGACCTGCCGCCCTGCCGCCCTGCCGCCCTGGTGACCTGGTGACCTGGTGACCTGGTGACCTGGCAGCAACGGCCGTTTCCCGACGCCGACTTACTCCTGCTCCACGGACGCCAACCGGCCCTGGTCGACAGCGGATTCGTCGGCCACGCCGAGGACACGGCTGCCTGGGCCCGCGCCCACGCCGGTGACGTCGGCCTGGTCGTGAACACCCATTGGCACTCCGACCACGTCGGTGGCAACGCCCTCCTGCAGGCGGGCGGCGCCGGCATCGCCGCAGGCGCCCCGGAGGCGGACGCCGTCGCCCGCGGGGACCCGGGCTGCTGCGCTGCGGAATACCTCGACCAGCCCGTAAGCCCGTACACCGTCGACACGGCGCTCGACGACGGTCAGGTCCTGCGCCTCGGTGATGCCGACCGGGAAGTGGTCCACACCCCCGGGCACACGCCCGGACACCTCGCGCTGTGACAGCCGGAGGAGCGGCTCCTCGTGGTCGGGGACGCGCTGTCGGACTACGACGTCGGCTGGGTGAACCTCGCCCTCGACGGGCCCGACGCCGCCGCCACCGCTCTCGCCTCTCTGAAACGGATGGCCGACCTCGCCCCGCGCGCGCTGCTCCTCTCACACGGGCCGATCCCCGCCGACCCCGGTGCGGCCTTCGTCACCGCGCCGCGCCGCGCACGGCGTCTCGTCGACGACCCCGACGGCGCCATCTGGTACGGCGCCCGGCGGATCTCCGCCTTCGCCCTCATGATCCGCGGCGGGATCCGCACCGACGACGTCGAGCCGTACCTGCACGCGCGGGCCTGGCTGACCGACGCCGCGCGCCTTCTGGGCCTCACGCCCGAGGCACTCGCCGCCGACCTCATCGCCATGATGCTCCGCAGCGGCGCCGTCGTCCTTCGCGACGGTCCGCGGGCGGAGCGCCTTCAACGCCCAGCTGTCCGACCGCCCCTACACCTCGTACGCCTGCACGCCGCCGAGCACACCCCTGTCGAGGCGGAGACGCTGCGTGTGCCGTATCCGCGTGCGTAGCCGAAGACGGTGCCGCGCTGACTCGCGGCGGCGATCTCGCCGGGCACCATCTTGATCAGCACGGCGAACGCGCCTGCCCCCTCAGGCGCCTTCGCGGCGGAGACCAACCGCTGCGCGTCCCCACCGCGCCCCTGCACCCGGTAGCCACCGAGATTGATGCTCCGCCCGCGGGGTGGATCCGATGTGCGCCGACACCGGGATTCCGGAGCGTCCCCGGACTCCGTTCCAGGGCGACCGCGTCACGTCGACCGAGTCGGCCGCCGTATGAACCGGGGCCTCTCGACAGCCGCCGCCCCAGCCCGGACGCACCGTCAGCGGAGGGCGTCCGAAAGGCGGGTGAAGCTGTGGCCGGTGGCCAGGAGCTGGGGGACGGCGGCGGTGATGCCTCGGGCAGTGCCGCCCCGAGGGTGGTTCATGTGGCAGATGACGATGGATCCGCCGGGGGCGGCGGCGACGGTGCTACGGACCTGTTCGGGGGTGAAGGTGGCGCCGCCGTCGCCGTTGACCGAGAAGCTGACGAAGCGTTCTCCCAGGGCGGTGACGATCCGTGCCGCGACGTCGTCGCAGTAGGCGGTGCCGGAGCGGAAGAAGCGTGGCGGCGTGCCCAGCAGCCGGGTGAGCTTGGTCTGGTTGCCGGAGATCTCGTCGTACACCTCGGCGGCGCTGCGGGTGCCGGGGATGCCGTAGGCGGAGCGGCCCGTGACCGAGAGCGGGCGGTGGCGGGTGCCGTGGTTGGCGATCTCGAACAGCGGCTCGGCGGCCAGCCGGCGGAAGACGGCGGGGTTGGCGTCGATCCAGCGGGAGTTGATGAACAAGGTCGCCGGTATCTCCCGTCTACGCAGGAAGTCGATCAACGCACGGTCGTAGCCGCTGCCGCCCGGGCCGCCGCAGGCGTCGAAGGTCAGCGCGATCACGCGTTCGGCGGTCGGCAGCGCGTGGACCACGGCGGGTGCGTCGAAGCCCCAGGTATGCGGCACCGCGTGCCCGTAGCGGGCCACGATGTCGGCGCGGGTGACGGCGCGTGACGCGCTGGGCGCGCCGGCCGACGGGCTGCGGCCCGGGGTGCTCTTGCTGGTTGCGATCGCCGCGGATGTGGAGGGCGAACCGGTGACGGAAGCGCTGCGGTCGACCGTGCTCCGGGGGCCCGCGCAGCCGGCGAGCGCGCCTCCCGCCATGGCCGCCAGCACTGCCCGGCGACTGGGTGTCATCCGTTCCCCTTGTTCGAAGATCCTCGACGGGACACCCCGCTACGGGAACCGTACGCGGCGAAAGAGACATGATCAGTAAGAGGGCGGCAAGGGTTCGCCAACAATCCCTTTTGACATCCTCCCCCGCTTAAGAGAGGGGGATTCCAACCGGGGTGGTTTGAGGTTCACGAATGCTCGAACGGCTGGTGGCCGTTGTCATCCGTGCGGCACCGGCTGATCGTCGGGGGCGGGTACGTCTTCGACCCGGCCGGGGGCCTTGTGCTCGGTGCGCTGCCGCAGCAGGCCCCGGCCCTGCGCGAGGATCGCCCGGTTCAGTCCGGCTCTCTGCTGGACCTGCTTGCCGGGCCGCCCGGCGGTTCCCCTGGCCGAGCGGGTCATGTTCTTGATGTTCAGCTTCTCGAACCGCACCAGGCCGTAGGTGCGGGCCGGCATCGTGCTGGTCTTCTCGCACCAGTCCTTGCGCCGGCCGGCTTCACGCGCTTTCAGCTTGGCCACCTTGGTGTACCCGGCGGTCTTCTGCTCGCTCCCCTTCGGGGCGCGTGCGGAACGTAGCTGGTGCTTAGGGACCTTCGCACGTTCCTTCACGGTGAGCTGCGGGCAGCTCAGCTTCCGCCCGTCCGACAGGGCGGCCGTGATCTTCGCGCCCCGGCCGATACCGATGACCTCGCCCGTGCCGGGCGCCTCGACCGGTACGGGGATGACCGCGAACGCCACGTGCCACTGGCCGTTGCGCAAGGTGACACGGAAAGTCTTCGCCTTGGGCAGTTCGGGCCGGGTGAGCCGGAAGCGGACCCAGCCGCAGCCGGGCACCTTGACCTGAGACCACCGGCGGTTGAGCTTGTGCACCACCACGGACCGGCCCATGACCTGCCTGCCGGTCTTCGCGCTCAGCTTCGGGCCACCGCACGTACCAGGCGTGCGCGCAGTGCAGGAACATCTGCTGCTCCTGCTGCGGCATCAGGTACGTTCGGAAACGCGGCGTGGGACCCTTCCAGCTCGATAATGGTCCCATGAAACATGTGAACCTGAGACTCCCTGACGATCTGCACGAGCAGGCCAAGGCCACCGCCGACGCCGACGACCCTTCCCTGAACTCATGGCTTGTATCGCTCGTACGCCGCGCTGTCGCGGATGATGAACGCCGCTCCGCCCAGGAGGCGTAACGGCTACCTCTGCCCCGCTACGCGCGAGCGGGCATTCGCCCAGCCCTGAAAGACCGGGCACCCTACCCGGAACCCCCGTGGATCATTTGCCGCCGTGCTGGTCGTTCTCCTTGTCCGCTGCGCGGGTCTCCTTGGCCGCTGCCTCCTCGGCGCGGCGCAACTCCTGGTACCGATCCCACAGTTCGGGCCGGGAATCGTCCATGTACCAGGCACGCAGGAAGAGTTCGAGGAAGGCGCTCTCCGTCTCGTCGCCGCCGCGGCGGTACAGTTCCGGGTCCGACTCGACCAGCGCGGCCACCGGCCGCCGGCCGTCCGGGTTCTCGGCCACGGTCACCTGGAAGATGCCACGACCGGTCCAACTGCGATACAGCGTCAGCTGGTCGCCCTCCACGTATGCGTCCCACTTCTCGTCCATGCTCAGCGCCCGCACACCGTGCCGGATACGCTGCCATTGCCCCGGGGTCCACACCAGCTCCGGCACCGGAACCGGCTCGGGGCGGCGCAGCGGCGTCACGTCGCGGCCCAGCCCCACGCGGCTGAGGTCCTCACCTGGTTCGCCCTCGCGCACCCACTCCGGCAGCGCCTCCGACGCAGCCCGCCACGCGGCAGGTATCCCCGCCGTGCCCACCCGCGCAGCGACAATTCCGCCGACGATCGCGCAGGTGGTGTCGACGTCCCCGCCCACCGACGCGCACGCCCACATCGCCTCCTCGAAGTCATCCAGGTGCCGGGCCGCGCACCACAGGGCGAAGGGCACCGTGTCCGCCGCGCTCACCCGCCGCCCGTTGCCCAACCGGTGCGCCGCGTACTCGGCGTGCGGCTGGCCCAGCAGCTCCCGCGCCTCGGCCACCCCCTCACGGACCCGTCCCTCCGGTGTCAGCTCCTCCACCGCCGCCAGCAACTGGGCTCCGGTCACCTGCCGAACGCGCCCGCGGGCGGCGCACGCGGCTCCCACCGCCACGGCGACGGCCCCGGCCACCGCCTCCGCATGGGTGTGCGTCACCCGCGCCGACCGCCCGGCCTGCGCTGCTGCCTCGGCCAGGTCCACGGCGAACCAAGCGCCCAATGGCGCCACCCGCATCGCAGCCCCATTGCCCCACGACCCCTGGCCGTCGAAGAGTCCCGCGGCCAGCTCCTGCCATCTGCCGCCCTCGCGTACCAGGCGCAGCAGCCGGTTCATCGCCGGACCGTAGCCGCGGTCGAAGTCGTGCCTGCGGGCGAAACCGTGCGCCAGTTCATGCTGGTCCACGCTGCCGCGCCGGCGCAGCGCGTCGAAGACCGAGCAGGCCATCTCCGTGTCGTCCGTCCATGGCCACTCCGCGGCAGGCAATCGTCGCTCCCGCAGGCCGGGGAGATTGTCCGGTACGAAGAACTGGGCGCCGAAGGCGTCACCCACCGTCAAGCCGCGCAGGGCGTCGCGGGCGGCGGAGCGGTGATCGAAGGAAGGGTTGGCGGAAGGGTCGAGGAAGGGGAACTCTGCGGGCATCTCCCACATCCTGCCAAGCCCGCCTGCCGCAGCGCCACGACAATTGCCGGGCGGTGACTGCCTCGCGGGCCTGAGCAACTGCCGACCGGGCACCCTCCCGGCGAGCGGCCGGGAGCGTGACGGATGAGAGTTCTGGGCATAGTGCGTTGGGGGAACAGACCTGGTGCGCGGAGAGTCAGACTTGCCTCGGCCTCTGGTCCTAAGGTGGCTTTCCCACTCCGCCCAGGAGAGTTCTCTCCGGTCCGGACAACCGGTCCGGACAACCGTGTTCCCGTCAGATCCCTGGCAGGGAGCACCGAACAATGGAGCGCGCATGGCCTACGAGGCGATGGGTGATGACGTCTACCAGCCGGACGGTTCGGAGGTACAGGACGACGCCGGACTGCTGGACGTCTCGGACACCCTCGACGACCGCGGCATCGACGAGGCTCTCGACGAGGGCTACTCACCCCCGGAGAAGCCTTGGGGCGTGGAGCACACCGGCGTCACGGCGGCGGAGCGGCAACGAGGGGAGAGCCTGGACGAGCGGCTTGCCGAGGAGGTACCGGATATCGCCGACCAGGTCGGCGACGGCATCGGGGACCTTTGGGGCGGCGACGGGGAACTCATCGACGACGAGGTCGGAGACCTGCGGGCCGGCCGCCTCATCGCGCCGGACGAGGGCGCTCACGAGGACGCCGAGAAGGACCTGATTGCTTACGACGTCGGCGTCGACGGGGCGGGCGCATCGGCTGAGGAAGCCGCGATGCACCTGATCCCCGACTCCGAGTCCTTCTAGCCTGCCAGTTTCGTCTCCGCCGACGGGAACGGACTGGCCAACCATGCCGCGTCTCCGCCGACGGGAACGGACTGGCCAACCATGCCGCGTCTCCCCCGACGGGAACAGACTGGCCAACCATGCCGCGTCTCCCCCGACGGGAACAGACTGGCCAACCATGCCGCGTCTCCCCCGACGGGAACAGACTGGCCAACCATGCCCGGTCCCCCGGCCTCACGATCTCACCGACGCGTCAAGCCTGTTGGTGGACGCGAAGCGACTCCGGCCTGTGGTCCGCTGCACGTGGACGGCGCCCGGGCCGTCCCTCTGTATCGGCCGGAACGGAGCCTGCCCCAGGACGGGCAGGTTCCCTGCCGGGGTGGAACCCTCTGCTGTCCGCCGACGCGAAGCGGCCCTCAGCGGTGGAAGGCGCCACCGAAGCGTGCGCCGGAGACGGGCGCGGCCAGGGTGCGCGGTCCGAAGCTCACCGACCTGGTCGCGGTGACACCGGATGCGGTGCCGGGGAAGACCCACACGGCTCCCGAGCCGCTGTTCTCCTCCGGTGCCGAGACGGCGACGTGCCCTCCGACGACGGCGGTGCGGCTGCCGAACCGGTCGCCGTTCTCGGCCGTACCGGGCACCCCGGCCGTGTTCTGGCTGAAGACCTGGACCCTGGTGCCGGAAAGACCCGTCGCACTGCCCCTGAGGACGGCGAAGGTGCCTGCGTCGGTCCGGCCGGCCAGGTCCTCGCCGGGGACACCGGTGACGACGTCGGCGTAACCGTCGCCGGTGATGTCGCCGACGGAGACGTCGGTGCCGAAGCGGTCGCCGCTCTCCCCCGTCCCGGGGACTCCGGGGGTGTTCTGGCCGATCAGTGTGGCCCGCGCCGCGAACCCGTTGGCCGTGCCGCGTACCACGCCCACGAGGCCGCCCCCTGCCGCCGTGCTGCGGCCGAAGACGACGTCTGACCGGCCGTCGGCGTCGATGTCACCGATGGCGATGCTGTCCGCGGACACGGAGTCGGGGTAGGCGATGAACGGCCCTGCCACCAGACCGTTCTCAGTCCCCTTCAGCAGTTGCAGACGGGGCGGCGGGATCGTCCCCCCGTCGTCCGAGTCCCATGAACCACTGCTGACCACCAGGTCGGTGGTGCCGTCGCCGTCCACATCGCCCGCTTCCATGGCGTAGACACGGACGTCCAGGTCGACGAGGGGGCCGGTGCGGGCCGCCATACCGCTCCGGCTGATGGGCCCGTACCGCATCTGATAGGCCGTCGCCAGGTCCAGGTGCCCGTCCCCGTCGAAGTCACCGGCCCGGGTCTCCGCCCGGCCCTGACCGACAGTGGCGGCGGTGACGAGCCCGCCTTCCCCTCCCCACACCACGGTCTGCAGCCCGACGTCACGCGCACTGCCGATGTCCTCGCCCGGGGCTCCGACCACCAGGTCGGTGAATCCGTCACCGTCCAGGTCGGCCGCCGTGAGCTGGCCGCCGAAGTGGTCACCCGCCTCCGCTGTGCCGGGTATCCCGTAGCGGTCCTGGCTGATCACCTGGCGCTTGACACCGTTGGGGCCCTCGGCCATGCCGTAGACGACGGCGAAGTATCCGGCGCCCGCCCTGCCGTTGACAGTGCCGCCGGGGGCGGCGATCGCGACATCGGTGTATCCGTCACCGTCGAAGTCGGCACGCACGGACGCCGCGGCATCGGCTGCGAGGGCACCCGCAGGAGCGTCTTCGGCACAGGACACCGCGGGGGTCGCCCCCGACACGGCCATGACGGCGGCGACAGCGACGGCGGACACGTGGAATCTCCGGGAGGACATGGCAAACCCCTAGGATGGAGGGCAGTGGACCGCGCTGCTCACGCACACGGCAACCACCAAGACCCACACAGGGCGCCAACGGTTGTACGCCGTCCCTTCATCTGGGGTTCACCCCGAACAGTCCGCGAATGTCCCGGGCCCTTCCGCCTCCAGGGTCTCCATCGGATTCGTCAGGCTCCGCGATGCCGACCAGGCAGGACACAACGAGGCCACATGGGGTACTGAGGCGGCGAGGACCGCAGAAATAGACTGGCGGTGACTGTCTGCGCCCGCTGTACGCAGGAAGAAGCCGGTGTCGTCGAGCCATATCCCTCTGCAGGAGATCCTCATGGACTACTTCGACCTCGGGACCTTGACCCGGCCCGTGTCGACCCGCTCGCCCGAAGCACAGTGCTGGTTCGACCGCGGGCTGGTGTGGAGTTACGCGTTCAACCACGAAGAGGCGGTCATCTGCTTCGAATCGGCGGCGGCCGCGGATCCCGACTGCGCCATGGCGTACTGGGGTGTCGCATACGCCCTGGGCCCCAACTACAACAAGCCTTGGGAGTTCTTCGACGAGGGCGATCTGCGGCACACGGTGGAACGGACGCACGCCGCCGTCGAACGGGCTCACGCGCTGTGCGGCACGGCCACGCCGATCGAGCGCGCGCTCATCGAGGCACTGCGCGAGCGCTATCCCGCCTCGCGCGCCGTCGAGGACTGCTCCGTCTGGAACGAGCCGTACGCCGAGGCCGTGTGTGCCGTGTACGAACTCGCGCCCGACGACCCGGATGTCGCCACGCTCTACGCGGACGCGCTGATGAACCTCACCCCGTGGCAGCTGTGGGATCTGCGCACGGGCGAGCCCGCCCCTGGTGCACGCACGCTGGAGGCGAAGGCCGTCCTCGACCGCGCGTTGCTGACCGAGACCGGCGCCGGTCACCCGGGCATCCTGCACATGTACATCCATCTGATGGAGATGTCGCCGACGCCGGAGGAAGCCCTCACCGTCGCCGACCGGCTGCCGGGGCTGGTACCGGACGCAGGGCACCTGCAGCACATGCCCTCCCACCTCGACGTGCTGTGCGGGGACTACCGACGGGTCGTGTCGGCCAACAGTGCCGCGATCAAGGCCGACGAGAAGTACCTGCGACGGGCCGGCGCGATGAACTTCTACACGCTGTACCGCTCGCACAACTATCACTTCAAGATCTACGGCGCGATGTTCCTCGGCCAGTCCAGGACGGCGCTGGAGACTGCCGCGCAGCTCGAGGCGTCCATCCCCGAGGATCTGCTACGTGCGGAGAGCCCGCCCATGGCCGACTGGCTGGAGGGGTTCCTCGCCATGCGGGTGCACGTACTGATCCGGTTCGGCCGGTGGGAGGAGATCCTCGCGCTGCCGATGCCCTCCGACCCGCAGTTGTACTGCGTCACCACTGCGATGCTGCACTACGCGCGCGGCGTGGCGTACTCCGCGACCGGGGCGACCGCCGAGGCCGAGGCCGAACGAGAGCTGTTCCGCCGCGCGTTCGCACGGGTTCCCGAGACGCGGACGCTGTTCAACAACACCTGCCGGGACATCCTGGCCATCGCCGCCGCCATGCTCGACGGCGAACTCGAGTACCGCAGGGGCGAGTACGACCTCGCATTCGCCTCCCTGCAGCGCTCCATCGAACTCGACGACCATCTGCCCTATGACGAACCCTGGGGCTGGATGCAGCCGACCCGTCACGCCTACGGGGCGCTCCTGCTCGAACAGGGCCGAGTCGAGGAGGCCGAGGCCGTCTACCGGGCCGACCTCGGACTCGACGACACCCTGCCCAGATCCTCACAACATCCCGGAAACGTCTGGGCACTCCACGGCTTCCATGAATGCCTCTTACGGCTCGGCAAGAGGGGGGAAGCCCGCATCATCGCCCAGCAACTCACCATGGCCACCGCGCTCGCGGACGTTCCCATCGAGACGTCGTGCTTCTGCCGACTCGACACCGCGGCCCCGCTGAGCCTTTGCTGCTCCGAACAGCCAAGTGGGAACGGCTCAGTGGCCAGCCGCGGGGACCAGACTCTTCGATTCCGGTCCCCGCGCTGAGGAAACAGTGCTGTGGCAGGTTCAGTTGACGCTTTGCCCGCCGTCGACCATCAGTGTCTGACCGGTGATGTAGGAGGAGAGGTCCGACAGCAGGAAGAGGGTCGCGTTGGCCACTTCCTCGGGCTCACCGAGCCGGCCCAGCGGGATCTTCTCGCCATGAGGGTGGTACTCGGTACCGTCCTCGTTCCTGGTGATGCCGCTTTCGGTGAGACGGGTGCGGATCACCGTCGGGATGACGCTGTTGACGCGAATGCCGTCGGGGCCGAGTTCGACGGCGGCGGCGCGGGCGAGCGCGGTGACGCCGCCCTTGCTGGCGCTGTAGATCGAGATGCCCTCGACCCCCGACTCGGCGAAGACGGACCCGCACAGCCGACTCCGCTGGGCCGGTCAGGAGGGCGGTGGGGTCGGTGGGAGGGGCCGGGTAGAGGTGGACTTCGGAGTCGATGTCGAGGAGCAGCGTTTGCCAGGGGCCGGTGAGCTGCACTTTGACGCACTGCGGTGCGAGGTGAGCCAGGGCGTCGGCGTCACGGAAGCGGGTGGCCACCAGGTCGATCCGCTCCCAGCGCAGCGCCACGTCGGGTGCGGCGAGCACCGCCCGCTCCAGCGGCAGCACCTCGGCGACGGCGCCCCACCGTTCGGCCTGGTCGGCGGTGAACGAGCCCGCCCCGCCGGCCGCCGATGAGGTCGTGTTCGCCACCGGTCGGGCGCCGCGCACCGACGACATCGGCCTGGAGACCGTGGGCCTGGCCCCCCCCGGATCCTGGCTCGCTGTCGACGAGACCTGTCTGGTCCGAGGAATGGACGGCACCTGGCTCTACGCTCCAAGCAGCGAAACTGGGATCTCGTGGATCGGGTGGTGGCTCATCCCTCCACACACGCGAAGGCCGGGACCACCAGGTCCCGGCCTCGTTCATGCTCTGCCAGTCTCCTCAGTACTTCGTCCCGGCGTCTAGGCGGCAGGTCGCACGCAGCGGGCTCCCGCCGAGGCCGTACCAGGGGGCGCAACTGTAGGGTCTCGCGGTTGGTGTCGGAGACCGCCCTCGGGACCTGCTGCATCTTCCGTGGCCTCACGGCGTGTCGGACATCGAAGCCTCAGCTTTGTGTCGCTTCCTCAGCGGTCTGTTGTGATCGGAGCAGACCGCCGGGCTTGTGACCTGGGCCGTCGCGCACCTTCCGAGTCAACAGCCCGCAGGTCTCCCACCTGTCCGGTTGCCAGGTGGGAGACGAGCGCGGTGTCGGGTCGGAAGTGCGGGCACGCGTCGACGCCGTGGGCGAGGGCCTGGACGCGGGCTGCCGGAGCGGAACTCGCGTGGACAAGCCTCCGGGTGTGTGACCCGCTCGATCGCGCCGTGCGGTCGATGCGCTTTCCCGGCCGGTCGGACGGATCAGCGCAGTCCGGCGAAGAGATCGTTCTCGGGTATGGCCGCGCCGGTGGCGTCCTGGACACGTACGAAGGTCTCCATGCCCATCAATTCGCCGAACCTCTCCTTGCCCATCTTGAGGAAGAAGATGTTCTCGCCCTGACTGGCGTGCGCGGCCAGCGCGTCGAACTTCTGACCGCTGAACGCGGTGGTGTCCACCCACGTGGTGATCTCATCGTCGGGGAGGCCGATCTCGGCCATCGCGGCGGTCTCGGCAGGATCCGGCTCCGGCATGTCCTCATGAAACTCGCGCATGATCTCGCCGAACCGCTGCATCATCGAGCGGGGCACCGTGGTCCAGTACACCTTCGGTGCCAGCGCGGTCATCTCCAGCGCCGCCATCGTGATGCGGTGGGCCTGGATGTGGTCGGGGTGGCCGTAGAAGCCGTTCTCGTCGTAGGTGACGACCACATCAGGTCGGTAGTGCCGCATGAGTTCCGCGAGTCGGGACGCGCCTTCCTGCACGGGGGTCTGCCAGAAGGATCCGGGGGCGTCGTTGCTCGGCCAGCCCGTCATCCCGGAGTCGGCATAGTCCAGCATCTCCAGATCGCTGACCTTCAGGACGTCACAGCTCGCCTCAAGTTCTTGACGGCGCATCAAGGCGACCGCCGCCGGATCGTGTCCGGGATCGCCCGGCTTGACACCCCCCGGTCCGTCACCGCAACCGCCGTCTGTACACGTCACGAGAACCGTGCGGATGCCTTCCGCCGCGTACCGCGCGAGGACCCCTCCGGTTCCGGTGGCCTCGTCATCGGGGTGGGCGTGTACTGCCATGAGCGTCAAGGGCCGGTCAGTCATGAAACAGTCCTCCTGCAGAAATACGTCTTGGTCCAAGTAGCGCGGCGGGCGTACCGCGATCCTGGGGCCCGGATCCTGGTGGGGCGGACAACCTTTGTGGTCTCCGTGTTCCCCGCCCGTGCGGCGCCGGTCCCTCGGTCGATGCAACAGTCCCGGCCGGACCGGCTGTTCCCGGCGCGGCCGCTTGGCCTTCCAGGGATGGAAGTCGGATCCGACGTGGCGCTGAGACTTGCAGGTCGCGCCTGTACCTCGTTCGCGTTGAAACGCCGACGTCGGCACCAGCCGTGAGATTCCGACACGAAACTTGAGGTCCTACAGCAACGTGTAGGATCTCACGCTTGCCAGCATGCACCGAGGCTCTGACCTGCGGTCTCTCGGGGTGCCTCACGCCGCTTCATCGGTGGTTGTCTCAACTTCCGTTGCGTCTCTGGCAGGTTCACCGAGTATTTGCAGCGTGGTCACTGAACGAGTGATGGCGGCGCGGTGTGCAACGAACGCAGAGCCTCTGACCGGGCCAGGTAGCGAAACGCTACTGGCCTACTAATACTCCAGCCGGACTTCTGTATTTCTGCTGGTCAACGGCCTGTCGGTGGGGAGTGTAGCGAGGGTTTGGCATGGGTGGGACGGTCTTGGGCCGACGGTCCCACCAACGAGTGCCCGCGCCGCATGTAATGACAGTGCGACGAGCAGTCCGTTGTCGTGATCCACGATGTCCGCAACCGCATCCCGGGACCTGAGCATGGCCCGCAGGACCGCCTTCTCCGCGTCCACTGAATGCGGCCGCCTCCCACCCCTCTCCTCTTCGGCCCCCGAGCTCCTCCTTCGCCTTCGCCCACCTGCACGTCACAGTGACGGGTTCGCCGAAGACGCCCCGGTACGAAGTGGCGATGGCGCTCAAGCAGGCGGGCCGGCACCCTTCACAGTGATCTGCTTCCCATCCCACACCAGAGTGTCCCCAAGGGACGCGGCGACTGGCAGCTCGCTGCCGCGCTGCGCAATGACACCGGCAACTCCCCAGCTGGAAATGCAGCGGTAGCCGTGGCGCTCGCACCACAGGCCGGGCGCTTCCGGGGGCAGCGGGCCGGCGAGAACGAGCCGGTTCGGGTCGGTCAAGGCGCGGTTGCCGATCATGCGACGCAGAAGAACCGCGGACTGCTGGTGCTCAACGAGCACGGCCACGCGCCGATGAGGGCGTGCGAGCAGGTCGGCCTGCTGCTCATGCCAGGCGGCCAGCTCGGCGAGGCTCTTGAAGCTCGGCACGACGCCCTCCCTGGAGCAGCGCACCCCGTTCGGGGTGAACGGGGTGCAGCAAACCCGACTTGGTAGCTCATGCTGTCGGGAAGGTGCGATCAGCGTGACGGCCGCACTGCCAACGAGGCGCCCCTCACCGGCGGGGGTTGCGGTGAAGGGCACGGCCAGTCTCGCAGGCGGGGGCAGGATCAGCGGGTCGACAAGCGGTGCTCGTCGACGGGCGGGGCCTGCCTTGCGGGCGTCAGCATCTTCGCCAGCGACGAAACGAACACCTGGAGCCCGGCGGACACCTCGGCCGTCAGCTTCAGCGTGAGCGGCGACAAGGAGCGCGACTGGTCACCGACTGGCCCGGTCTCATGGTCGTGGCGGGTGGTCTGCCGCCGCGCGCGGTCGGCGTTCGGGTAAGGGCGGGGGACCACGCTCCCCTCCATGGTTCGCGCTGAGCATGGCAGGCTCGCGCGGCGTCCGGGGTAGTCATCACTCGTCCGTGTCAGGCCAGGACGCGAGGACCCGCCGCTCCTCCTCGTCCACGAGGACGATGCGGGCCTCTTCGACGTTGCCGTGCTTACCGATCCACAGCGTGAACATGCCGTCCGCCGTGTCCCAGCTGCCCCACCAGCCTTGAATCACCGGCCGGGCGCCGGTGTACAGGGTGAGGTGATGCCGCTCGTCGCCCATCACGCCGGCCTGACCCCGCGGCGTCGGCCCGGCTCCCGGACGATCGCGTTCTCCGACTCCAGCTCCCCCAGCTGGTCGTGCATGGAGGCGCGGCTGCGCATGCCGACACACTCCCCGATCTCCTGCGCGGTCGGCGCCTCGCCAGGGTCGGTGATGGCCTCGCGGATACAGCGGAGGATGCGCTCCTGGGTGTCGGTGAGGTAGTCGACTCGATGTCTGGACATGACTCGATTAGAGCGCGTGTGCGAATTATGGTCCAAGCTGGACGCTTGCACGACCTGCCGCCCGACCTGACCAGACTCCGCACCCTGGAGACCTGGCTCGCCCACACCCTCGACCGGGTCCGGCAGCAGATCACAGCAGCCGAGCAGCGGGATGCCGAGCGCCGACACGGCGAACATGCCCGGCCCCCCGAGCCCGACTGGCTCATCGAGGAGGGCCTCGACGGCCGGCACGCGGTGTACGTCCACGTCGGCGGCTGCCACATGGCCGGGAAGCGCAGCAAGGGAGTCCAGCGGGACCATGCGCTCCGGGCACTCGCCGACGGAGTGGACGCATGCCCGCACTGCCGGCCCGACTCGGAACTCGGCTACCTGGAATGACCTGGGCAGACGTGTATTCAGACTCTCCGAGTGAGAGGCTGGAACCGTGCCCGAGAGTGTGTCGGTGGTGGTACACCCGCCGCAGCCGGACGGCGGCCGGCAGGTGACGATCCGCGGCGAGCCAGTCGGCACGGCCTATCACCTGCTGGACCTGGTCGAGCTCATGCGCCTCGCAGGCCTACCTGAGGCGGATACGACGATCGACGACCCCGAACTCATCGACTGGCGCGGTGGCGGGCCCGAGGTATGGACGGCGCCAGGGTGATCTGTCGCCTTGGGCGCTGCGCGGCTTCCGGACGCGGACGCGCGCCATGTCCTCGAGGTGGACCTGGTGGAATCGGATGCTGCGATCCTCGGTGGCGCTCACGACGTGGATGGGCGCCGTGACCAGGCCGAACGAGATGGCGCCTGACCAGATGGTTCGAGCCATGGCAGACCTCCGCGACGTGCCCGAGAAGGTCAGCCTACGAGCGTCCACACCGTCCGGCGCACGGTGCGCGGGAGGCTCCGGGGCCGCAGTCCGGATGCGCATCCGGGCAGGGCGAGCGAGCCTGAGACCATGCCCGGAGCGCTCGACGTCATCGTGTACCCGCCATCCCCGACCGACGGCAGCCGGCGGGTGCGCGTCAACGGAGAGCTCATCGGCACCGCACGCTCGCTTGGCGAGCTGACCGCCTTCCTCCGGCACGCCGGGCTGGAAGGTGTCGACGAGATCGATGTAGCCGACTCGCATCTGATCGAGTGGCACGGCGGCGGCCCCGAAGCATGGTCGCGACCGACGTGACGAGCCCTGCTACGACGCCCGGTGCGGCCCGCTGTCAGTGGCGGCAGCGATGATGCAGACATAGCGATCACGATGCAGAACTACGGACTCCCCTGGACCGACCGACCCCCACCGCACGCCCCCCGTCTCCGTCGTCAGCTACGACAAGACCAGCGCTGACCGGCGGAAGGGCGAGCTCGCAGCCGACGGGTGCACCAGCGTGGAGGTCGACGAGACCAAGCCCGGGGAACGGATCGCGCCGAAGGGGTGACACGCGGACGCCCGAGCCCGCTACCTTGTCGCCCTCACCGAACACGCCTTGGGGGCGCAGTGAAGGCCGTCTGGATCCTGCTTGCCGTTCTACTCACCTGCCTTGCCATCGGCGGCCTGATAAGCGCGGGTCACGACACCGACGCTCCCTCCCTGATCTTCGACCTCGGCACCAGCGGACTCCTCGGTTGGGTAGCCATCGGCCTCTGGAGGAAGGCGAGACGCTGAAGCACAAGCGCCCGCCCCGATCCGGGGCAGGAACAAGGCTGGACGCTGGTTCATGAGGCCAGCAGCGGCAGCCGATCGGACGGCCCCCCGTGTGAGGCCCGTACCTGCCATCGCCAGGGTGCACGAGCGGCTGACAGCCTTGGCGGGCCTACCGTGGCTGAGCTTGTTCCGCTTTGACGGACACCATCGGTGTGGTGGTCAGGCTGCGAGTGGGTTCTCGCCTCCCGTACTGCGCGTCCGCTCATCGTCAGCGGACGGACGGCCGCCCTGACCTCGCTCAGCCGGACCCGACCGGCTGACAGCGGGAGGCGTGAACTCTGCGGGCCTGCCACTTCGGTGTCGTTCCGGGTCGCGTGGGGTCGTCCAGAGGGATCCTGGAGCTGTGGCAAGGAAGAGCGTCCGGACTTGCAGCCAGTGCGGCAGCCCGCTGCCCGAGGGCAGCCGGGAGTCACGCCGGTACCGCTCAGCGGCCTGCCGCACGAAAGCGTGGAGATGGAAGCGTGAGCGGGAGGAGTCGTTGCGGAGCAATCTGGAGTTCGCCGCCGCCTTGCGCGAGGGCCGTCCGTACCGCCGGCCGAAGAAGCGGTGCCCGGTCTGCAAGGGCTGGTGGTTCGTCGGCGAGGTTACGGGCGGCAACCGCAAGCGGGTGGATGCGCTGTACTGCTCACCGAGGTGTCGCACCCGGGCCTATCGCCAGAGGCAATCGCGTTCAGAAAGCGTCACGCTGTGACGCCTTCAAGTGACGCTATGGGGTTCAGAAACCGGCACTGCCCGTACCCCGTTGTCGTCCGGGCTGTCCCCCTCACACCACTTTGCCTCTGACTCCCCGGACGTTCTCGGATTCGCACGTCAGGGGCAAGGCCAACCGAGAGAGTCCCGGTTCGCCCTCGCAAAGGACCGGACTGGATTTCGGCGGTGGAACGGTGACCTTGATACCGGACCGGCTGATCACGTGGCCGGCGCATGAGGTGTGCCCGGCCGAGCTCAGCTGACCGCCCCGGCGTCGCTCTCGCCCTCGCCACGGGCCGACGTGAGAGAGGGCGGGATCGGTGTGAAACTGGGCACGAAAGGGGTGATCCCCGTGTCGGACCCACCACACGCGTCCTCCGGTCCCGACACCACCGTCGACGAGAATCGGCTGGAAGAACTGATCATCGAGGCGCAGACTGCCCTGCCAGTCGAACTGCCCGCCCTGGCGAACCGGTGCACCTCCGCCCTCGGCCTGGACACCGCGCAGATCTACCTCGTCGACCTGCAACAACGGCTGCTCATCCCACTCGACGAGACTTTGGAGCCGCTGCCGGTGGACCGCTCGTCGGCCGGCTGGGCGTACCGCACGGTCTCCCCGCGGGTGGCCGAGGCCGACGACGGCTTGATCCTCTGGATGCCTCTGGTCGACGGTGCGGAGCGGCTGGGCGTGCTGGCGGTGCGGACCGCCTCGCTCGACGGGGTGCGGATGCGCCGCAGCCGGATGCTGGCCCATCTGTTCGCCATGCTGATCACCTCCAAGCGCGCCTACAGCGACTGGCTCGCCGCCCGCACCCGCACTGCGACCATGCGGTTGCCCGCCGAGATGCTGCGGGCCTTCCTGCCACCCCGCACCATCGGCAGCAGAAGGTGCGTATCGACCGCGGTCCTGGAACCGGCGTACGACATCGCCGGCGACGCCTTCGACCACTCGGTGGCCAAGAACATCCTGCACACCATGATCCTCGACGCCATGGGTCACGATCTGACCGCCGGCCTGACCACGTCGGTCGCCATGGCGGCAGCGCGCAACGCCCGCCGGAGTGGTGCCGACCTGGCCGACGTCGTCGGCGCCGTCGACCAGGCCCTCGCCCAGTGGCTGCCCGACCACTTCTGCACCGGTGTGCTGTGCCGGCTCGACGCCGAGACCGGGGTGCTGAGCTGGGTCAATTGCGGTCACCCCCCACCGCTGCTGATCCGTGGCGAGCGGGTGCTCGCCCGGGCGCTGGACAGCCCCCCACAGCCGCCGATCGGCCTGGCCGGCCCACTCGCCCCGGCAGCCCGGCAGGTCCACGAGACGACCCTGGAACCGGGCGATTGCGTCCTGCTCTACACCGACGGTGTCGTGGAAGCTCGCGACGCGGACGGCGCAGAGTTCGGCCTCGACCGGTTCACTGACTTCATCATCCGCTCCTCCGCCGCCGGACAGCGCCCGGCCGAGGTGCTGCGGCTGCTCATCCACGCCATCCTCGATTACCAGCGCAACCAACTGCGGGACGACGTGACCATCCTGCTCTTCGAATGGCGTCCGCAGCACCGGTGATGCGGCAGTGCGCCGAGCCTCGCTGTGCTCGTGCTCCGTCTTCGGCCGGGCCGGGTACTCGGTCGGCACCTCCTCCCCCGGCGTCCGGGCTGGGAATCCGAGGAAACTCAATGCGTCACTGTGCGGCGGCCCAGGTGAGGCGTCCACATCTCAACCGACTTTGTCTTTGCACAGGTCAGGGCACCGTGCGGGGCAAGATCGGAAGAATCGCCGGCGGCTGGTACGGCGCCGAAGAACGGGACGGCTACTACGACTACGCCGACGCCATCCCCATCCAGTTCACCCCCCCCTCGACCGCCTCCAGACCAGCCGCCCCCGCGATGCGGCGTGGTGGCGGTACGGGGACACGGCCAGTGGGAAAACCGCTCAGGCTGCGAGGGCGGTGCGGCCTGCGGCGTAGACGCGGGCGACCTCGACGACGCGCTTGCCGAGCTCGGCGGCGGTGGCGATGTCGGCCT
>NZ_JBEYFS010000138.1:0-31976 GCF_040634475.1 Streptomyces sp. NPDC007095 | reverse complement strand
ACCCTCGTACTGGATGTACTCGGGTCTGGGCCCGGTGCGGCGAGAGTGCGTGCATGGCGTCGCGGGGCAGGCGGGAATTTGACGACAGGGCCTAGGTCACAGGGGCGCTTCGTACGTACGTCCGCCCGAAGGGTGTGCCGGAGGTGTGTCGCGAACAGCGAGACACAACAAGAAAGAGCGGGAGCCGGCAAGTCTGACTCCCGCTCTCTCACATCGGCATCCGCCCTGGTCAGCCCCTGCTTTCTGCTGATCCCCGGCGAGTGTCCCGAAAGAGTCCTGCCCCGGTGCGGTGAGCGGCGGCCGGTCCTGCGGCGGACTGGCAACGAAGATCTACCTCGCCGGGGACGCCCGCGGTGGCGTATGCCGGCAGCGGCCGTCACGGGGGGTTGGCCGCCAGTCGGCAGGCACCGTTCGCGGCGCCGCCCGGCGTGCCGACCTGGGTCAGGGCGCTCACACAGCCCCGCAGGTCACCGTGCACACCTTGGGTACACGCCATTGTGACGGCGTCTGAGACTTCGACGCCTGATTGTCTGACCATGTTCGTGCAGGCCGGGATGTCCGCGTGGGCGGCGGGGGCGGCGAAGGCCACGCCGCCGATTGTGAGGGTCAAACCGGTGAGGACACCGGTGATGCGGGCCGCCGTGTGCATGGGAGGCACCTGCTCTCCGGGGCTGGTCGGGGATTCGCGGATTCAAGGCGCCGAGCAGCGGACGCGCCCGGCGTACGAGCGTGGCCTCGGGCCCCCACCCGTCGGCTCGGCAGGACTGCCCCTCCTCTGTTCGACGCTAGAACAACCCGCCGTCGCGCGCACTGCGGCCCGACGGCGGGACACTCCAGACCGCCTCGTTCCGCTCGTCCGGGCGGTCCCACCGGTGCGGGGCAAACATGCCGGCCCAGGCGCCGCCCCGACGCTGTGCCCGGCGACCGCGGGTGCGACCACGACCAGTACCGCCGTCTCGCCTTGGTCCCTCGACGTGAAGCCGTTGGCCGGGCACCCCTACGACCTGCGGCACGCGTGTACTACGCGGTGGCTGAACGCCGGGGTTCCGATCGCTGAGGTCGCCCGCCGGGTGGGGAACTCTCTTCACCGAGAAGGAAGCGCGTAGCCGACCGACTGAAACCGAAACCCATTACGCCGAAGAGCCACAATAAGAGAACCCCCCGTCCGGGCCTCCTATGAGCCAGTAATGAACTCCTATGAGCCAGTAATGAAGTTGCACAAGACTGATGCCGTCGCCGGCAGCGCGAATGGACCGGTCTTTTCCCCGAGACTTTTTCGGCGTCTCATCGGACAGGTCGTTCGGGGATCCCCGGAAGAACCTTCTCGGCGATGTTGAGGAGAACGCTGTCGTTCGGGAGGGCTCCGGACGTGCTCCACACGGTGATGTCGCAGTAGCCGCCTCGGTCATGACGGTCCAGGGCCACGGACAGCGTCCTGGCCAGGGGGCCTTGTTCGACCGGTCCGCCGGATCCGCCACTCCCGAGATTGATCTCGAGCTTCATGGTGTGATCCGAGGAGAGCACCGCGGGCCGACCGAGAACCGTAAGCGTCTTGATGTCCTTCTCGTCCCCGAACTTCATCAGCTTCACGTACTGGTCGGTCGACAGCTCGTTGTAAGTGGCCGAGACATTCACGGTGTACGTGTCGAACGTGACCTCGGCCTCCGGTTGGGCGACCTTCCCATCAGTCAGAGGAGCGGTGTTGTTGGTGCTGGAAACAGTGGTCGCGGTCTCTCCAGGCGTTCCAAGGAGCATGGCCAGGTCTGGCCGGTTGAGCGCCTTGCACAGCTCTTCACCGGTCACAGGCTGGGGCGTGTCCTTGTAGGCCTTCGGAAGCTCCTCGTGTGCGCCGCCCGAACACGAGGCGGGCTGCGGGGTGTTGTCGTCGGACGGCATGAAGCGTGGGGCCACCCACAGCGCGGCCGCGAGTGCCCCGAACACAGCCACGGCCGCGACGGCCTGGCTCCATGCGTTGTGCTCCTTCTCCGGAGTGTCCGGCCTGGGACGCGGCCCGGTTCCGACCTGGGCCTGGGGCTGGGTCTGGGGCTGGGCCTGGGGCTGGGCCTGGGTCTGGGTCTGGGGCTGGGAGGCAGCATCGACTGCCGCCCCGTCTGCGGAGGCTGTCGGACTCGGGTTCCGGCGTGCGCGCAGGGCCCGGATCACCGCGTAGACGCGTACTGCGGTGAACACGAGGAACACCACGCCGAGACCGGCCGCGACCCGATCGTGATCGTGGACGGCGAGATACATGATGCGTACGCCGAGAACAGACCCGACCGCGATGAGCAGGGGCTCGCGGACCCAGAACGGCAGAAGACGGAGGAGGAAACCGAGCATCCGGCGATCTCACCAGGACAAGATCACATTCGCCATGATGGAAGCCACAGTTCCGGGCACGTGCAGGGCCTGCCGAAGCAAGAGACGCCAAGCCGACGCTCCCGAGATCGGCTATCGGGACGACAGTGGGTGCCAGGCTGAGCCAAAGCGCCCGATATTCTGGACCACTCCACCGCCCTGAGCTCGGACACCCACCGCACGCCCGTGACCCGCCGTCCGCTACCGGCCTCTAGGTTCCTGAAACCCACTCGCTGCTCGCTCGCGATCAGTGCGCAACAATGCCAAAGAGCCGGACCCAGTAGGACTGGGTCCGGCTCTTAATGTCTGACACTTTGGCTGGTCAGCGGGTTGACCGCGCTGGTCCGGCTTCTGTGCCCCCGGCAGGATTCGAACCCGCGCACACGGCTCCGGAGTAATTGCGCCGATCGCCCCGCGTGGTTCTCTGACCTGCGACGGAGTTCGTCAGAGCACACCTCCGACACAGACTGTGTCGGAGGTGTGTCGGGCGTCCACCGCGTAGGACACGAACCTCCTCTGCTGCGCCCCCAGGCAGAACGGATCTCCAGGTGGCCACTGCCTTGTCAACGGTTCAGCGCCACGCGGCCACGGTGACTCGATGTCCTGACATTGTCAGCACTTGAAGGAGTCCTTGCTCCTCTCTTTCGCGCCCCGCATCTTGCCCCGCGCTTCGAGGGCGGCACCCTTAGCTGCGAGGGCATCCTTGTGCACCGCGTGGGCCGCCTTTCGCACGGTCTTTCCGACAACCTGTTCGGCCTTTGCCTTGGCTCTCTCTCCGGCACTCATCTCAGTACCTCCGCGCTCACTGGCCGAGTGCCCTTGAGGCAGGGGCAAAACCTTGAGCAGGCGGTGTCCCATGCGCCGCGCCCTACGGAGCGACCGCTTCGTCCCGAAGCAACTTGGACGGGTGCTCGGCCTTGGGGCCGGTGTGCTCCTCACCTGCGCTGACGGTCTACAGACATCCGTACTCGTCCGCCGTTGTCCGTCGGCTTCGTCACGCAGTTAGACACTCGCCGCCGATGCTCGTCCTCGCAGTGACGGTGGGAGCGGATGTCAGCCGCGGAACAGTTGCGGAAGTGGTCATTCCCGGCCCAGGGCACTGGTCGTGCGGTCATCGACAGCCGTTGGTGGCCACCGGTGGTTGCGGTGGCTGCGGTATCCCGCTGCTGTACAGCCCCCGCAGCCGGCTCGGATGGGTGGCCCCGACGGCGAGGAACAACGCCTCGACTGAAGTCCTCCTGTTGACAGCCTCAGCCCCCACTCAGCTCAGAATGATCAGCCCGGTCGCCTTCCTTCTGGTGCGCGTGGCGTGTCGGCGGGTTTGCCCGCGTAGTCATCCGCAGAAGTTTCTGTTGATTGACCAGCGGGCTGGTGATACTGGCTATCGGATGCGAGGACGTTATCCACCGTGTGGGTTTGTCGGCGGTCGGTGAGCATCTGCCAGCCCACCAGAATTGCCAGGACGGCGAGCAGGGCGGATGAGGTGATCGTGGTTCCTGCTCCGAGTCCGCCCTGCGCGACAGGCTTTTCCACCGCGTTCTCCGCCACCGCACCCAGCGGGCGGGTCAACACGTAGGCCGCCCAGAACAGCACCGTGCCCGAGACCGGGGTCAGATAGTGCGCGGCAAGGATCACGAGCATGGCCCCGCACAGCAACAGAGAGCTGTCGCGGAAGCCGAGACCCAGACCGCCCGAAAGGAAGTCACCACTGGAGGTGCCCAGCGTGTTGGACACCAGCGTCGCGGTCCAGTACAAGACCTCGCCCTCCGTCGTGGCGATCCGCTCCACATCCATGGTCTGTCCGGTCATCCGCCACCCGATCAGTACGATCGCCAGCAGGCTGGTCAGGAGAATCGAGCCGCCGGCGTAACCGAGCCCAGCGGTGCGGTTGATGTAGTCGGACATCGAGGTGCCCACGATGCTGGTGGTCAGAATGACCGACCAGAACACCATCGGGCGGAAGCGGTCGGCCTTGAGTTGCATCACCAGGGTGAGCGCGAAGGCCACCAGAAAGATGATCGCGCCGACGGCGTAGCCGAGATTCAATGGCGCCATCGTGACGAAGTTCGATGCCGACTCGCCCAGCGTTGTGGCCACGATCTTGGTCGCCCAGAACATTGCGCCGACCAGCGGCAACTTGCTCACGGCAACCTTGCGCACTGAAGCTTTCATCCTCGCCCCTCATCAGGCACCGGTCCGTCGACTCCCTTGTGGCGGACCGCAGACCTCGCCCGCGAGACCATAGGTCCCTCACCGGGGGCGCTCGCTCCCGATTGACTGTGCTGATCCACCCGAGAGGGCGATGGTTGAGGGGCGCCCGACAGGTGAAGCACGTGCTGGCTGGGCGCGGGTGTCGGCCGGTACTCTCGGCGGCTGTGGCGGCTGTGGCGGCTGTGGCGGCTGCGACGGCCGTGGCGGCCGTGGCGGCCGTGTCAGGCCGTTCGCGCGGCGGTGGGGCTCGCGCCGTGTCCGAACCGCGGCGAGGATGCCGACAGGCGACCGCTAGAGCCCCAGTTTGGAAGATCGCGTATGTGCCTGGTGGCTGACCTGGTAAATCTCTGACCTGGTTCCGAACGGGGTCGTGGCCGCGATTCCCCGCAATTCCCTGTGGCTGCCCTCCGGATCGGGCACGCAACGGGCGCGAGGCCCCGGGCGCATCAGAGGCCAGGTATGTCTCCCCCGTTGGCGCAGGCTCTCACCAGGCGAGGTTGCCGGGCCTTCTGGCGCCAGCTGGCCTGTCTGACCTCTGGCTACGCACACCATCACGTGCCCCGTCCGAAGCACGACAAGAAGCGAACCGATGGTTGCGTAGTGAAAGAAAGCCGAGTAAGCCCTCGATTCAGATATTGCCGAGTACGGGGGCTTTCCCGTAATAGATCTTCGGACTTCGGCGGCGGGAAACCCACGACCGTTCGGGCAGCATCGAGATACGGCAGCTGATGGTCCGCAGGCAGTCCCGCACGCTCTCGTCGCCGGGCAAACCCTCCCGCACGGTCCAGGTGGGGTCGACGTAGTACGCGCGTGCCGCGTCACGCACGGGCAGGGCGAGCTGTATGCGGATGAGCCACTCCGCGACGCGCAGCTTCTGGCCGGGTCCGAGGAAGAAGCCTCCGCCATGGCTGACGAACTTGGAGGGTGGCGCCCGTGGTTGAGCCTACGAGAGTTCCTTCCGCATCAACATGCACATCGTTTCGTAGCGGCGCAACGATCCACGTCTGGTCAGACAGTCGCATGGGGCTGTCGGCGGTCAGCTCGGGTCGCGATGGTTGCTGCACTTCGCTGCTGTACTTTCGCTTCACAGAGCCAGCGAGAGGGGCATGGCTATGAAGCGGACGTACCTTGGCCGTGAGGAAGCGGAAGACCTCATAGGGAGGATCACGAACCTGGAGTTCGTGGAGGACGACGAGACGGAGTACCGGCAACTTGAGTTGCTGAAGCGTGGGTTGGGGTGTGAGCACATCACGGACCTGATCTTTTTCGCGGATCCGGAACTGTCACCCTCAGAGATCGTGGACAAGGCACTTGCCTGTCAGCCCTTCGTCGCGGGCGCCTCCGGCATCACCCCGGGCAGCGATGGGCATTAGGTCGGTGCAGCGCCTTCGGGCGGGAGGCTCGCAGGGTACTCGATCAGTTCTTCTGGAAGTGGTGGGCCAAGTCTGTCACGTGCGGCGGCTCACTGTAGCTGCTCCTGTGACCTGCGTGGACGCCGGGACTAGCTGTCATCGTCTGTCAACGCCGGTTCCTCTCGGATGGCCCGGAGACGGCCCCCAGCTCCGAACTCTTCGTCGCTTCAGGTCTGTTTGCGAGCTCGGCTAGGAATCGCTGAACCAGGAGCCGATCGAGTTCCATTGGAAGGCATCCCGCCAGGCAATCTCGCCCGCCGCCCAGCCCGCCAGGGCTGCGATGACCTTGTCCGCTGAGAGTGTCCGTGTCTGATAGTGCTCGGCAGGACTGCGATCACGATATTCGAGCTGGTAGGTGCCGTCAGGCCGGAGCCAGACCTGGGCGTAGCAGTCCGCCTCCGCGGCGCACTGCAACACGAGGTGCCCGTCACGGGAAAGGTTCAACACCGCTGCTTCCAGTCTGGCGCCGCGTGGGCAGTTCTGCTCGGGGCGGTGGCCTGGGTGCGCAGGGGGGTCCGAGGCTGCGGGATCTTCCCGGACAGGCTCGGCCGGCGGCAGTCCGCAGGCATCGACCAGTTCGAAGAAGAGGTTTTCCACGAACGGGTCCGCCCTCTTGGACAGGACCACACGCAGTGCTTCCCGATCCGCGGTAAACCCGCCCTCGGCCGCCCAGGCCGCTATCTGCTCCGCTGCTTTGGGCACGTCCGTGAGCAACCAGCGGACCCTCCTCTCTTTGTCGGTCTCCCCCGGTGGCTCCTCATCCTCCGAAGGCGGCGACACCGACACCTCGTAGTCGGCAGCCATCACCGGATCAAGGAAGGTCGACCAGATCACCCCGGACGGAGTGAGACCGCGGACGTAGCAGACATCGCTGTCCATGACGCTTGCGATCATGACTGGCGAGCCAGTTGCTGTGACCAGCCGGTGCAGCCACCGGTCGTCGTCGTTCTCCGGCAGATAGTCGTTCACTTGCAGCGTCTGCCAGCCCTCGGGGCGTGGCCGGCACTCGTGGAAGTAATCGGCACGCTCCTCGATGCACCACTCCGGGTCGTCGAATACAGGCAGGTCCGGCAACGAAGAACCGCTGCGCATCAGGACAAAATCGCCAGAGTAACCCATGCTTCCTCCCCAGAGACTGCCGCGATGCTAGCGACAGGG
The DNA here is from genome assembly GCF_040634475.1 of Streptomyces sp. NPDC007095. Taxonomy (NCBI): domain Bacteria; kingdom Bacillati; phylum Actinomycetota; class Actinomycetes; order Kitasatosporales; family Streptomycetaceae; genus Streptomyces; species Streptomyces sp. NPDC007095. The sequence goes on along the minus strand of NZ_JBEYFS010000138.1, from coordinate 24,840 downwards.
ACGGACACCGGCTGGGTTGCCCACGCGGTCGGCGTAGCGACTTTGGCCGGGAGCTGCTTTGGCGCGAGTGATCATGGCCCCGTAAGCTGGCGTCTCTCGCCGGACGTTCTACCGCTGGCCTGAGGTGGGATATGGGCCGGCCGCTTTCAAGCTGCCCAACGGGGAGCTCCGAGTGTGGCGGAGTCACTTCACCACGTGGCTGCGACAGCTGGAGGCCGCGGCGTGAAGTCTCTCGACGTGAAGGTCTGGGCCGTGCGCAAGCGCGATACCAAAACGCCCTCATACGGCGTCCGCTGGTCTGTGGCGGGCAACGTCTTCTCCGACTCCTTCCGTACCAAGGCGCTTGCCGATCACTACCGCACGAAGCTCATGCGCGCGATGCGCGATGGTGAGGAGTTCGATGCGGAGTCCGGCCTCCCGGCCTCGACGGAACAGAGGAAGTCGGCCGTGTGGTGGTACGACTTCGCCCTCAGGTGCCTGGCGATGAAGTGGCCGCATGCCGCACCCAATACGCGGGACGGCATCAACGAATCGCTCACCAGCTTGACTGTGGAGCTCCTCGATGAGCGGGATGGACGGCCGTCCGACCAGGCCATCCGTAGAGCGCTCCGTAACTGGGCCTTCGTCTTGCCGGGTCCCGACGATCGAGACGTCCCAGACGATGTGCGGAATGACCTTCACCGGGTGTCGAAGGCGTCGCGGCCGCTCGTCGATCTTGGTGAGCCGGCCACGGCTCGTGCGGTGCTGGACTCGCTGAAACTCAAGCTCGACGGCACGGCTGCGGCAGCCGAAACCGTACGGCGTAAGCGGCGAATGCTCGTCAACGCTGCCAATTATGCGGTCGACCTGGGGGAGTTGCGCGAGAACCCCATCACGGCTGTCCGCTGGCAGAAACCGAAGGTGTCCAACCAGGTCGATCCGCGGGTCGTCGCCAACCCGGAGCAGGCCCGCAATCTCCTCGCAGCCGTCTCCTACGTGGGCGGATACCGGCGGGCTCGCGGTCGGCGTCTCGTGGGTCTGTTCGCTGCCATGTACTTCGGCGGTCTCCGGCCAGCTGAAGCGGTCGGCCTTGTCGAGACTGACCTGGCCCTCCCTGAACTGGGCTGGGGATCGGCTCTGCTCCACCGAACGCGCCCGTCGGAAAGCAGTGGACCGACTCGGGGGAGACTCACGACGACCGCGGGCTCAAGAACCGACCGACCGAGGACGTCAGGCGGGTGTCTGTCCCGCCTCACCTCGTAGCCGTGTTCCGCGAGCACCTGGCCACCTTCGGCACGGCGGACGACGGGCGGCTCTTCTGCAGCGAGAAGGGCTCGGTCGTCCCGTCCTCCACCTACTACCGGGTCTGGCAGGAGGCCCGGCTCCTCGCTCTCCCGCCGGCCGCCGCGTCCTCACCGCTCGCAAGCCGTCCGTACGACCTTCGGCACTCGGCGGTGGGGACGTGGCTCAACGCTGGCGTGGACCCCGCCGAGGTCGCCGAGCGCGCCGACAACAGTGTTGAGGTTCTGCTTACCCGCTACGCGAAGTGCCTCGACGGACGGCAGGACGTCGCCAACCGGCGTATCGAGGACCTGCTCCGCGAGTACGAGTGACGGCACCCGACCGTGCCCGAGGCCCCTGACGTTCTACCCAGGGGTCTCACCGTTTGTGCGGCCCATCAATCAGACCTGGCGGCCCGGGTCTGTTCGGAGGCGAGCAGGCGCTCAAGGTTCCTCCGCTCGCTATTGAGCGCAGCGAGCATCTGCGTGCGAGTTTGTTCGAAGTCGGGCTCAACTTCGACGCCGAGATCATGTCGCAGGGTGACCCGCAGAAGGTACACGCCGTTGGACAGTGGGCCGCTGAACCAAGCCTTCGCCCGGCCGTATGACCCGGCTTGGTCCGGGCTGCTCGGCAACTGCTTCACAACGGAGTACCCGACTCCGAGCGTCCTGTTGAGTGTCGAGGCCACTTCCAGGACATCCTTCGCCAGTGCCATCTGCGCCTGAGAATATTCCTCTGACCAGGCTTCTTTGGCGGCGTCGAGTGCTGTCGGCTCGACGATTTCGCCGCGCTCGGCTGCTCGGACTGCGTCTTGGGCAGCGACCCGGTAAGCGCGAGCCGTGGTGTTCAGACGGGCATAGAGATCCCGCATGGCTTGCTGCGCATGGTCGTGGCGGTCTTCTGCCCGTTCGCGATCGGCACGTTGGTTTTGCTCCCGGGTGACGCGCTGGCTGAGCACTGCTCCGCCCAGAGTTCCGCCTAGTAGGGTCGGGGACTGGAAACGGAGCAGCAGCCACCGCGCCAGTCCCCGACCCTACTAGAGTTCCTCCGACGCCGATGAGTGCGACGGCAAGAGTGGTCACGTCCACGAGATCCCCCAACTCGTCCATTTGGCTACTCCCAGGCGGCGACTGAATGCAGCGCGACGGCCGCCTTAGCCATGCTCCCGCGTCTCAGTCTCGGCATGGTCCGAGACCGGGACGGCGATGTGGTTCAGGCGTCCCAACGAGTGGTGATGGCTTCCGCCACGCTGAAGACGGCAACGCACTCGGCGCACTGTGCTTTGCCGAAGACGTAAGTCAACTTGTGCGCGACATCGGTCTGGCCGTCTGCGAGCGCGCGACTGTGGAGTCTTTGAGCCAGCCCCTCGAAGGCTGAGGTGTCCGCAGGCTGCAGCGGCATCTTCCTTACCGTGGTCTCATTCATATACATGCTGTCCGTGGTCGAGAAGAAGCCGTACTCACCGAAGGCTATGAAGTTCTCTGTACTGCACGAGGGGCAGGGGACTTCGTATTCCTCGTCGTTCAGTCCGTCGAGCTGTTCGCCCCAGACCTCGACCCCCTCGAAGCTGAGGAGTGCCGCCAGCAAGTAGACGTAAGTGCTGGGGTCGTCGCCGAGGGTCGGATCCCGAAGAGCTTCCTCGGTCAGTTGTGCCAGGTCGGACATCTCCGAGGCGTAGGCCACGTGGGGATCTTGATCGCCGTATGGCTGATCAATGCTGGCCGCGATGGCGCCGGCCAGCACGAGCGGCATCTGTCGATCCGCGGGCGACCACTGGCGCGCCATGTCTCGCAGGGCAGGCAATGCCGCGTAACTGGCTGAGTAGACGGTGCCCTGATGACACAGCCGGGACCAAAGTGCGGTCCAGGCTGAATCCTTTGGTGTCGGGCTCACTGCGTCGAGTAGGCCGGGAATGTCTTCTGCCGTGCCGTAGGCGTGGTGGAGCTGGGACCAGTCCGTCATGTCAGCGATCTAAGCAGTCGGGTGCTGCGGACTTCACGGCTGGGGCCGCGCCAGTTGTCCTGTTTTCCGGGCGAGCCACGCCCAGCACCGGAAGGGGGCAGCGACCTGCGGCGATGCCTCAAGATCCCGTCCATGCCTCGTCCACAGACCCCGACATACAGCGGCTTCGGGTGGCATCTGGCTGCACATACGCGAAGACCCCGGCCTCAGCGTTTCCGCTGGTGACGGGGTCTTTGGGCACCTCATGCAGGGTGCCCCCGGCAGGATTCGAACCTGCGCACACGGCTCCGGAGGGCACGCCCCATTCTCTGAGCAAACCGTACTCCACCTGCACTTTCTCCTGTCTTGGAGACGGGAGAAGGCTGATCTCTATCGCATACCGTGCGCGGGGTGACGTTGAGGCACGCGCTAGCTGGTCGGTGTCCGGCGGTACCGCTGAGGACAAGGTGCTGCACCGCTCGCGCTTAAGTGGCTGAACCGATTGCTTGCAGATGGGCCGCCGATGTTAGCTCGGTACGGTACCTGCGCTGCCATTGTGTCCGGAAATTCAACCACGTCGCGTTTACGGACTTGGGTGTCATACCGCAACTGACGCTGATGCAGCTATCTATGCAGTCATGAAGTTTGTTGCCCCGGAAGGTGGCCGTTGCGCGACGCACCCCTGCTTCTGTCGGCCTCAGGCCGAATAGGCAGCCCCCATGCGCGGCGTATCGATCGAAGCAAGGCTCTCGCAGTGTATGGAGAGATCGCCAACTCTTGCCTGGCCTCTGCCAGCAACTGCGGGTCGCCATCGGTGTGGAGCGCAGCACCCCGACTGCGCCTGGTGAAACCCTCGACGCCGAAGATGTCCAGCATCGTCAGAGAGTAGTATGCGTAGACAGATGCCTCAAGTAGTAGCCGGTAGGTCTCCACCGGCAACTCTAGACGTTCTTCGGAGAGGTCAAATTCCCGCCTCCTTTCGGCAAAGTCTGAAAGATCGCGATGAAGTCCCTGAAAATCAGTAGTCCCTGACCGGAGGCGCCTCATTAGCTTCCTGAAGGACTCAAGAAGTGGGCTAGCGTCTTCAGTCCACTCCTGCCTGCTCAAGAGAACGCGGAACCCGGAAAGCGTTTCGAACAATTCTTCCAGGATGAGTCGTCGAGATATTTGTGCCAGTTCGCCCGTTCGGGTGGTCGCTTCCGTCTCCATCACTCTTCGCCCGTAGCGCACAAGATCCCTGGCGATTCCACCTGATAGAGCATGAACAAGCATCACGTATGGATCGGATATCCCTGGAGCGCGCTTCTGGAGGATGCGTGTTGACTGATCGAGAGTTCCTGGCTGGACGTTCACGACATCATCTAGCGAACTGTCGGTGGCGTCTCGGTACGGGAGCCCTCTTCGCACGAATGCAGCGCCTACGTCTTCAGCGACCGATATCAAATAGTGAACGTTTGGCACGCCGAAGATCGCTTTTATTTCGGTTAGGAAGCTTAATGCTTGAGAATCGCTGCCCAAGCGGTCGAGTTCATCAATGGCTACAATCGTTCGCTTCCCTCGCAAGGAATGAGAAAATGAGATGGTGGACAGTAGGTCTCGGAAGTCGGCCACCAAATCTGGAAAGTTTGGGGGAACGCTGGTGATAGAAGTGGCATGGGAAGTTCCCAAGGCTAGAATTTCAGAAGTTCCCGTAGTAAGTGTCGAGGTGGTGCTCTGGACGGTGTGAAGCCGATATAGCTGATCGCGGCATTGTCTTACCAGGAAGGGTTCGCCAGGTCGGGGCCTCCAGTCGGTCAGCTTCAAGATCATCACTCCGGCGAGAACCGACAGTACTCGAACCGGGTTGTCATTATCGGCGGCAAGGTTCCGCATGGCTACATTGGCGTGAGCGACGTAGATTATGCCGACCAGGCATAGCATGCGGATGAATCGGAGGACTCCCTTCTTTGATATGTCGATATCCGCGAACGACCACTCGTCATTAATGTCATCAATGTCGCCGGGGTCGGCTATCCAATAGACGAACCAAAGCAGTAAAATCAGAAAGAGTGCGCCTAGGCCATCTCCGATGGATCGCTGAAAGTTGTTGACGAATTCGGGATCGCGAAAACAGGAAAGGAACGGGATCATGATCAAGGTGAATCCAAGAATGTGGCCGCCAAGGTCCCGTATGTTCTTGAAAATGCCATGCCATAGACCACTGCTGCGTGACTTCCATGTCATTACGCCCAGGATCGTTACAAGGAGCCCGACTGCCACGCTTTCGCCTCGCCAGACCTGAAGTGAAAGGTCTAACATTTTGTCAGTAAGATCCTGGACGTTGGAGTAAAGGGCTTCTCCGTGCTGGTCCTTTAGGGTGCGAATCGCGGCGAAGGTGCCAAGTCCGATCAAGAAGAAGGCGGGAAGGGCGTATGAGCCCCACACTAGGAGCCGTTTGAATCTTGGTCCAACCCTCTGAAGGATTCTCTGTGTGGTTGTTAATCGAGTAAAATTCGGAGGAGAAAATCCTTTGCTCTCCATGTACTGCTCGCACAACTTGGCAAAGAGGGATACGAGGAAGTCCTGTGGAGTGAAGGTTGCTGGAGCTGGCACAAAGACGGAGAAATCTTCACTTGTGACGCAACCTTCGAGGAGGGTAGTTTTCCCTGAGCCTCTTGGCCCGCAAACGGCGATAGTTCCGCCGTCCATTTGGCTCATCTTTCGAGCTAACTGTTCTGCACCGATGCTGCTTACCAGATATTGATGGCTCGCCGTAGTTCGCAGACCGTCATAACTTTCTGCAAGTAGCAGTTCGTCTGGGTCATCGCCAAGCAGTACGTCTACAATACGCCGCATCAGAGGTCGAACGCCTTTGGTGCGTAGTTCGGATGCCCAAGAATTTCCGGCAACGCGAACATCGAAAGAGCAAATATGCTCTACCGGAATGCAGGCGGCATAAGTAAGGGCCTTGATTAGGGTTCGTCTGCTGGTTTCGTGGGCGCACGCTAATGCTAGCCATGAGGCGACTGCAGCGATGATGGACCAGAATGCGACACCGGTGCCCGATCCCACCCCGGACATAAATGCTAGGAATGAAGTAATGATAAGACCGGCGGAGCGCCAATCCCAGTGAATATTCCCTCGTCTTGCAGACTGCTCGGCTTGGACTCCATGCAGGGAAGTCAGGGCGCTTCGGAACTTAGCGAGCGGTTCTCGGCTGGTTTCCACGGCGCGTACCGCGTTTGGTTCCATAGCCATGGCAGCACGGACGGCCTCTGCGTTGGCCGCCGGCCGCTTCCCTAGTCGCCTAGCGATATCACTCTCTTCGAGGCATGCTTCTACCACTTCGTGGTAGATCTTCGCCTCGGCTCGATCATTCCACACCACGCCGATGAGTCGGTCATACATCGTGCGGTCAGTGCTCGCCATCTCGCCCCCCCGGGTAACGCAGGCGCATGCTAGTACCACCCTGTAGCAGTCGGGTAGTGGGCCGTACCCGCTGGGGCATCTGAGTAGCCCCCGCGTGGGAAGCTGGAGTTAGGTATCCACTAAGAGAAGCGTCCGCGAAGTCGAGGAGGGGGAGACCAGGTGCCGCAGGCCAGTCCGCGAGGCACGTACTTGCAGGTCTCGGAGTCGCTGCGCCAGCAGATCGAGTCGGGGGACATCGGCGATGCTTTGTCGTCAGAAGCTGCTCTGATGAACTCGCACGGGGTCTCTCGCAACACGGTGCGCCGCGCTCTCAAGGTGCTGGAGGCTGACGGTGTCGTTGAGTCGGCTCCGGGTATTGGTTGGCGCGTCGTGCGGGGCGGTGACCGACGCTCCCTCGCAGAGCGGATGACCGACCTGATCGCAGAGGAATCGCTCTCAGTGGGGGATCCATACCCATCTGAAGCGAGACTCTGCGAGCGGTTCGGCGCTTCCCGTACTGCTGTGCGTCGTGTCCTTGCCCAGATGGAGGGAAACGGCCTGCTCGCCACCGTTCACGGCAAGGGGCGAACGGTGCGCGCTCTCCCGACCCACACCGCTCGCCCGTAGTCTTGGCCGTCATGGGACTGACTGAGTGGGCGTACGCGCTCTCTGAATCGTTGCTGTCCGATCCGCTCCCGCGTCGGTGGGCACACTCGCTGGGGGTCGCCAAGCGCGCTCGCTCCTTGGGCCCGATCATGGGTGACGATGCCGAGTTGCTGGAAGCCGCCGCGGTGCTGCATGACATCGGGTACTCGCCGGCCATCGCGACCACTGGCTTTCACCCGCTGGATGGCGCGCGGTTTCTCCGAGACCGGGAAAAGGCAGACGAGCGGGTTGTTCGTCTCGTGGCTCACCACTCTTGCGCCCTGTTGGAAGCCGAGGAGCGCGGACTGAGGCAGGAGCTTGAGGGGGAGTTCGAGCTTGAGCGGCCGGGCCTAGTCGACGCCCTGCTGTACTGCGACATGACGACGACACCCGACGGGACGCAGACCACGTCGGCTGAGCGGCTGGACGAGATCGTGCAGCGGTACGGTCCGGACACGATCGTCGCGCGGTTCATTCAGCGTGCGGCCCCCGAGATCCATGCAGCAGCGATGCGTGTTGAGGGTCGCTTGGCGGAGGTCTCTGCCGAGGGTCAGCCGATGTAGGGCTCTCGCCGCGAGTCGTCGAGGCCGTGGCGAATGCGCAGCATCATCGACGGGTGGATGTCCAGTCCGTCAAGGTCCGCTGGGTCAACCCAGCGGACCTCTTTTGACTCGCTGCTCGTACGCAGGGAACCGCCGATGGGGTGGGCCCGGAAGCAGATGGAGAACTGTTGCCGGACCTCTCCGTCGTCGTACGCCAGTACGTGTTCAGGGTCGGTGTAGAGCCCCACGATGCTGTCTACCTCAACGTCAATGCCGGTCTCTTCCGCGACCTCGCGGACGACGGTGTCACCGATGCGCTCGCCGATGTCGTGGCCACCGCCGGGCAGAGCCCACAGATCGTTGTCCGTCTTGTGGATGAGCAGCAACAACCCCGCGTCGTTTCGGACAACCGCGGTGACCGAGGGCACCACCGAGTTGGCGTGAGGGGCGTTCGGATCGCGGAAGTAGTCGATGCGACTCATCAGGCAGTGCCCTTCCAATCGGCAGGTGAAGAGATCGAACGGGCCGATTCCCAGACCTTCTCAACGCTCTCAGCGTAGGCGTCGAAGAGTTCACCGCCGGGCACGCGTCGCAGGTGCAGCACGGGGGACATGTAGGCGCCGACGCCGTAGAGGTGTCCGTTCGCCAGCATCTCGTCATCGGCCCGATAGATCGAGTTGTAAAGGGTCGTACCGTGCAGCCGGAACTCCACCCCAGGGAGGCCGAAGAGCGGGCCGTAGTTGATGAGGGCGTTACGGATCTTGCCTGCCATCGCCGCGCCGATCCCTTCGTCCTCGCCGCGCACCGCCACGGCTGGCGACGTGGGCTCTCCCAGGATGAAGCGGATGGGCACTCCGTCGGCTGACTTCTCTTTCACGATGCGGTGAAACGATGCGTCTTCCGTGAGCCAGAACCCGGAGTACACCAACAGGTCAAACTGACGGGTCGCCTTGGAGTAGAGGTTCGTCCAGAGGGTTTGCATCACGACGGACCGGTGTGGATAGAGCCTGACCAACTCCGCGTTGCCGGCGGCCGCGACCTCAGCTGAGGTGCGCTCGTCCGGCCACAGGTACGACACCTCGCACCTCAACAGCGATGCCGTTGCGAACTGGAAGCGGCGATATGGCTTGCGCTCAGGTTCGTTGATCCATCGCTCGACCGTCTTGGCCGCGACCCCGAGCCGTTCGGCGACCTCATCGAGCGTCAGGCCCAAGTCCACTATCGCGCCGCGCAGTCGCTCGTTCGCCACGTCAACCTCCGACTTCCTGGGACGACTTGGTTCGACTTCACGGTAGCTAAGAACGACCTGAGCCGTACATCCGCGAAGTCGATCGTCGTCGCTGCCGACGCCAGTCTGTAGGTACATCGAGCGCGAGAGGCCCGCAGACCTCAAACAACCGAAGGGCTTGACGGGGCGAACCTCTCTCTGCAAGATGAGGAACACGTAATACATGTTCCTCTCGTTCGGTCGCGTCAGCGAACCGAGCGAGCGCACGACCAGGAGCCCCGCGTTGGACGGGGGGAGGGCACCGGACAGTCGCCTGTTCCAGGCGATCCCTTGGCAGTCCGGATGGCAGACCGAAAGGTCAGGTCTCTGCCTACAACGGGGCCCTAGCGAGCTGTTCCTTGAACCGGCAGCCGCGTCCCCGAAAGAGACCACTCATCCACCGCAGCTCGCTGCGGAAGTCCGCAACGCACAAAGGAGAAGCACATGAGCGACAGCAAGAGCGGCGCCGTCTTCAACTTCGGCGACAGCAACATCACGTTCGGCGGCTCCGTGGTCCTGGGTGACCAGGTGGCCGTGTCCGGCGGTGTCGTCCACGGCGACGTGGTCATGGGCGCCGGGGCCAGCACCGAGGACACCGACGACGAGTAGATCGCCGTACGAACATCGCCCCGGCCACGCCGCGACGGTGGCGGACCGAATCCGCCCCGGGGCACTCACCCCCGCCGCGCTCGCGGCCTGGGGTTCACATCCTGGACGGTCGCCTCTCGCCAAAAGACCGCGACCGTCCCGGCATCCCTTCGGTGTCAGGAGATTCCTATGCGTACGTACGTCGGCCGTCAACGGGCCATTTCCCCTGAGGACTTCGCGGAGCTGGCGCTCGGCACCCCGGTTGAGCTGTGGCTCGGGGTCGAGGGCGAGACGGACGAGGAGCGCGCGGCCCGCGAGGACGCGGCGCGCGACATCCTCGCTGAGAGCCCGAACCTGCCCGACGACCTGATCCGGATGGCCGCGGTGGTCATCGAGGAGAACCGGGACCTGTTCGATGTCATCCCGCTGACCCGCCCCGCCCGCCGCCGCCCGGCACGCAAGGGGGTGGCGGCATGAGCGAGGTGTTGTTCGCCGCCGTGGCCGGTGTGCCGATGGCGGCCGGATGGTCGCTGCATGCGCTGCGTCTGCACCGCCGTATCGAGACGGCCCGCCGTGACCCGTTGACCGGCTTGTGGACCCGCGACGCGTTCGCGCAGCGGGCCCCGAGGGTGCTGGCGGGCGGTCGCAGTGCGGTCTACGTCATCGACCTCGACAGGTTCAAGGAGACCAACGACACCCACGGGCACGCTGCCGGAGACGCGGTCATCGCCACCACCGGCCAGCGTCTCGCCGCATGGGCCAACACCAACTTGGGCATCGTGGTGCGCCTCGGGGGTGACGAGTTCGCCGCGGTCGCCCGGGTGTACAGCCTCGCGGATCTGTCCTGGACGCTCAGCGAGTTGACCCGCGTCATCGAGCAGCCGGTCACCGTCGACGGCCACCTGCTCACGGTGGGCGCCTCCATCGGCGCGGTCGCCTACGACCCCGCCACGGACGACGTGGACCTGTCCACCTTGCTGCGGCTGGCGGATGAGCAGATGTACGCGGCCAAGCGTTCCGGCGCCGACTGGCTGACCGCTCTGGATCTGACCCCGCTGAGCGCAACGGCCAACGGTCGGCGCGTCGGACGGCCCGGCACGGCGAGCGGGACGGAGGCCGCGGCATGACCCCCACGACCTCTACCCCCGAGGCGCCCGCCGCTTCTGGGGTGCCGCCGTTGACGCGCCCGGAGCTGGGGCTCGCCGGAGTCGGCGCGCTCGCTGCCGCCGCGGTGGGCGCGCTGGGACTGATCTCCTCCTTCGACGCCGTCTCGGCTGCTGCGGCGAGCTGGGGTTTCCGCTCGCCGTGGATGCTGCCGGTGGGTATCGACGTGTCCATCCCGGTGTTCACCGTCGCCAACCTGTTGTTGATCAGGATGGACATGGCGCTCGCCTGGGTACGGTTCGTGCCCTGGGTGCTCACGTTGATCACGTGCGGGCTGAACATCGCGGCCGGACACTCTCTGTCGGCGAAACTCGCGCACGGCACGATGCCGCTGCTGTGGGTGGTGTTCTCCGAGATCGGCGCGCACATCTACGCCGTGCGGATCGGCGCCGCCACCGGGCGCCGTATGGAGAAGATCCGCTTCTCCCGCTGGCTGCTCGCCTTCCCCTCCACGTTCGCGCTGTGGCGCCGCATGACGCTGTGGGAAGTCACCTCCTACACCGCGGCCCTGGTGCTAGAGAAGGAACGGCAGTTGGCCCGTGCGGACCTGCGCGAGGAGCACGGTTGGCGGTGGCGGTCGAAGACCCCGCGGCGTGAGCGCGTGATGCTGCGCATGGGCGACCTCGCCCCCGCCACCGAGCAGGACACCCCCGCACCACCCCCGGTGAGCAGTCCCCCGGCACGACCGCCCGTACCCAAGCCGCGCCCGCGGCGGCGCGGCAAGGCGAAGGCCGTGGGCAAGGTGCAGCGCACCTTTGACGAGCTGCTCGTCGAGGCGCGCGCCATCACGGCGCCGTGGTTGGACGGGGAGGTGAATGCCGAGGCCATCCGTGCCGCGGTGCACTGCTCTGCTGCCAACGCCCGCAGCCTGCGGGACGCGCTGAAGGCCGAGCGCGCCGACGGCCTTCCGCTGCACTCCGTGGGCGCCGGTCGTGAGTCGGATGAGGCGGCCGCATGACGTCCCGGAACAAGCGTCGGCGGCCGGTCGGCGACATGTTCCCGGGCATGGCGGACCGCATCGAGAAAAGGCCGCCCAAGGCAGACGCCGAGCCTGAGGCCCTCACCCTGGATGAGGCCATCGCCCGCTCGTACGCCATCCTCGATCGCGTCCTGGCCGCCTTCCCGGTGGTCGCCACGATCGGACTGTTCTCCGGTGGCAATGACTCCGTCGTCGTCAACCACCTCTTCCGCAGCCGCGTGGATGCGATCGCGCACGTCAACACCGGTACCGGCATACCGGAAACCACCCAGCACGTGCGCGACGTGGTCGCCGCCTGGGGCCTGCCCCTGCATGAGCTGCGCCCTCGGCACTCTTACGCGGATCTCGTCATGGGCCGCGTGCTCTCCACCCGCGGCAAGAACATCGGCCGGCAGGTGTGGAAGGGCTTCCCCGGCCCGGCCGGACACTCCGTGATGTACCGGCGGTTGAAAGACGAGCCGCTCCAGCGGCTGCGGGGACAGATCATCGGCCGCCACGGGCGCACCCGCAACGTCGTCTACCTCGGTGGCATGCGGTGGGCCGAGACCGACCGCCGCTTCCGTAACGCCGAAGAGGTCGACCGCGAAGGCGCCCTGATCTGGGTCTCCCCGATCGTCCACTGGACCGACGCCCACATGCGCGAATACCGCACCCGGCACCGCTGCAACCTCCCCCACGAACACGCCGAACACCAACTGTGCTGGCCGGACGCGCTGCCGCTGAACGAGGTGACCGTCCACCTGCACATGTCGGGTGAGTGCCTGTGTGGGGCGTTCGCCAAGCCCGGCGAACTCGACGAGATCGAATTCTTCTACCCCCACGCCACCAAGCCGCTGCGCGAGCTGCAGCAGGAAGCCCAAGACGCGGGGCTAACCGCGTGCAAGTGGGGCCAGCGGCCGCCCGGCCAGCGCAAGGGCCGTCGCCCGGCCGGGCGCCTGTGCGCCAAGTGCGACGGCATCGAGGGCCAGAACGACTTGCTCGCCGAATGGCGCGAGTCGGGCCTGATCACCTCCGGCCAGTACGACACCTTCACCCGCACCGACGAACAGCGCGCCGCCTGAACACCCCGACCACTCCTAGGAGTTCCGCCATGACTGCCCCGACGACCCTTCGCCTGCACTGGATCATGACGGTTCAGTACGGCCCGGAGACCTCGACGCTCAGCAACACGGCCGAGGTCGACGCCACCGCGTCCCGCACCGAGGTCTACCGCGACTTGCGTGCCCACGTCGCGCAGAAGATCGGCACCCGCAGCTTCGTGGTCCTGTACTTCGCGCTGGAGCCCGACCAGCTCTGACCGTCCGCCCGCCATTCCCGCGGGGTCCGTCCGCCCACCTCCTACAGCGACGGCCGGACCCCGCCTTCCTCCCCTTGGAAGGAACCCTCAGTGAACCAGCCCGACGACAACGAACTGTTCCACCGGCTCGAAGCCGAGATGACCGCCGACCCCGGAGCCGAGGTGGTCGACCTCGACAAGGCCCGATCCGCGCGTGTCGGGTCGGCCGCCCCGGCTGCCGACCCGCTGCCCGACTCCCGCCCGACCGAGTCGGGTGTCGAGTCGGCCGACCCGGATGATGAGGAGTCGGGCGACTCGGTCGCCCGACCGGTCGACCGGCCCGACCTTCCCGCGCCGGGTATCACTACCTACAAGCGTCGGCCGATCCTGCCGACGTGGCTGACCTCGAAGCCGGGGTTCGTGTCGACCGCGCAGCGGGCGACCGGCAACGCCTTCTACGCCACCGCCTTCCACGGCATCCGCACCCCCTGGTACACCCTCCAGCTCACCCTGCACGCCCCGCGCGGTGCGGCCCGTTTCGTACGGGACACCAACCGGTGGGTGTGGGATGCGGAGGGCGCCCCGCTGCGCGCGTACGAGGTACGCCGGGAGAACACCGCGGAGTACCTGAAGCTATCGCGGCAGCGGGACGGGCGGGTGCGGCTGCGGGTGCTGGTCACCACGGTGGCGCTCGTCTTCGGCGCCGCGTTCGCCCTGACGATGTACGTGCTGGCCCCCGCCTGGCTGGGGGTGCTGGCGTCGGCCGCGGTACTGGTCGCTGGGTTCTGGGGCTCCCCGCAGGACCATCCCGTGATCGGGCCCGCGGTCCTCAAGACTGAGATCCAGAAGCTCACCGGCCCGATCGTGCTGCGCGCGCTGGACAACATCGGCAACGCGAAGCTGTCGGCCGCCATCAAGAAGGGCGGCGACATGAACGGGATGCGCTTCACCTCCGAGATCACCCGCGACGGACCCGGCTACCGCGCCGACCTCGACCTCCCCTGGGGCGTCACCCCGGAAGACATCATGGAAGCCCGCAAGCCGCTGGCGTCCGGGCTGCGCCGCAAGGTGGGCTGCGTGTGGCCGTCGGCCGACCCGACCGAGCATGAGGGGCGGCTGATCCTGTGGGTGGGCGACAAGCCTATGAACGAGACCACCAAGCCCGCCTGGCCGCTGCTGAAGTCCGGCAGCGTGGACCTGTTCAAGCCGGTCGTGTTCGGCAACGACCAGCGCATGGGCGACGTCGCCGTGACCCTGATGTTCGCCTCGGTCGTCGTCGGCTCCATCCCGCGCATGGGCAAGACGTTCCTGATGCGCCTGTTCCTGCTCATCGCCGCACTGGACCCGCGCGCGGAGCTGTACGCGTTCGACTTCAAGGGCACCGGCGACTTCGGCGCCCTGGAGCCGGTCTGCCACCGCTACCGGGCCGGCGACGAGGACGAAGACATCCTCTACGTCCTCCAAGCGCTGCGGGAGCTGCGGGCAGAGCTGCGCCGGCGGGCGAAGGTCATCAAGTCCCTGCCGCGCTCACGCTGCCCGGAGTCCAAGGTCACCCCGGAACTGGCCAACGACAAGTCCCTCGGCCTGCACCCGATCGTCGCCGGATTCGACGAGTGCCAAGTCCCCTTCGAGCACGAGAAGTACGGCGCGGAAATCGAAGAGATCGCCACCGACCTCGGCAAACGCGGTCCCGCGCTCGGGATCGTGGCCCTGTTCGGCACCCAGCGCCCCGACGCGAAGTCGCTGCCCACCGGCATCTCAGCGAACGCCGTGCTGCGGTTCTGCCTGAAGGTGATGGGCCAGCCCGCCAACGACATGGTCCTCGGCACGTCGATGTACAAGGCCGGATACCGGGCCACCATGTTCTCCCGCACCGACCGCGGCATCTGCTGGATGGCCGGCGAGGGCGACGACCCCCGCATCGTCGCGAGCGCGTTCGTCGACGCCCTCGGAGCCGAACAGGTCGTCGTCCGCGCCCGCAAGATGCGCGAGGCCTACGGCAACATCACCGGCCACGCCATCGGCGAGACACCCGAAAGCGGCGAGCCCGCCTTCGACTTGCTCGCCGACATCCTCAAAGTCGTCGCGGCCGACGAAGACAAGGTGTGGAACGAGAAGGTCGCCACCCGCCTCGCCAGCCTGCGGCCGGAGATCTACGGCGGGTGGAAGGCCGAGACGGTGACCACGAACCTGCGCCCGCACGGCATCGCCGCGCAGGACGTCTGGGGTACCACCGACAAGGGCAAGGGCACCACCCGCCGCGGCATCGCCCGCGCCGACATCACCACCGCCATCACCCAGCGTGACGGAAAGCGGTCCGGAGGCTGACGCGCACCGCTGCTAGGTCTAGCAGCCCACGCTGCTAGACCTAGCACCCCCGCTAGCACCCCATACCGGCTCTGATCAGCAACCTCGTACCTAGTACCCGACCTGCGAGAACGCCGGAAACCCCGCCTGGAAGGCACCCCATGACCCCCCTTCTCCTTGCTTGCGCCTGCCTACTCGTCATCACTCTGGGTTACGTGAGCCTGTGTGCGGCGAGCCCGTACGGCGACTGCCGCAAGTGCCACGGCTTCGGCTTCGCGACGAAGACCGACCGCAAGGGCCGCACGAAACGCGGCAAGGACTGCCGCCGCTGCAAGGGCCACGGCAAACGCATACGCATCGGCCGCCACCTCTACAACCTCTGGCTGCGCGTCGCCCGCGATGGCACCGACACCCCTGCCGCTGCCAAGCGGCCCGCTCCGAAGGGATAACCGATGGCCGTCACCGTCTCCCTGGTCGCCCTGTGCGGCTTGGTCCTGTTCTTCCTGCTCCGCTCCAAGACCCTCGGCTACGGCTCCGCGTTCATCGCCGTGATGTTCGGCTTCTACCTCGCCTCCACCGGCGCCTCCGGCCCCGTGACCGAACTGACCGCCGCCGTCGTCGACGCCCTCGGCAAGATCTAGGAGACCACCGTGAACGAACAGATCGTGGCCCGTCACTGGCTCGCCATCATCGCCCCCAAGGTCGCGCCCGCCGTGGCGACGTCCACGATGCTGATCCTGGCCCGGATCTGGAACGCCAACGGTGCTGAACACTCCGTCGGCAACGCCGTGTTGATGACCGCGCTCTCCCTCGCCGCCGGGGCGGCCGGCATGTGCGCGAGCATCGGCCGCGCCGGAGACCCCGTCATCGCAGGGACCGCGTTCGCCGCGTCCGGAGGGCTCGCCCTCGCCGGGGTCGCCGGATACGCCGACGGAACCTCGCTGCCCCTGCTGCTGTGGGTGCTCGCTACCGCGGTCGCCTATGGGCTCGCCGCACGGTACTGGCGCACCGACCGCCGCGAGCGCGTGGCGTACGAGCGGCACGTGAGCGACCGCCGCGAGGAACGAGCCCACATCGAGCGTGTCGAAACCATCCGCGGCACGACACAGATCGAGGTGGCCCGCACCGGCGCCGCCTACGCCGAACAGCTTGCTCAAGCACTCGTCACCCGCGCCGCGCTGCCCGGCTTCGACCTCAAGGCCCTGGAAACCGCGGGCCTGCCTCAACTGCCCGCCGCCGACACCTTTCAGGAGTGAGCATGCCCCGTAAGCCCCGGACCGCCGTTGAACTCTGCGACGCAGCCGCGGAAGCCGTACGCGACCTCAACCACGCCACCCAGAGTGCCAAGGGTGAGTTGACATACCCCGGCGGCGCGTACGAGGTGGTCGCGTCCCTCAAGCTCCTCACCCAGCGCCTGCCGCAGAGCTTCGACCAGCTCTCCGACTTCCTGGGAAGGCTCGCCAAGACCGGCGCGGTCACCGCCGACTACGGCACACCGGACGACGACCTCGCCGAGGCCCGTTTCGCCCTCGACTCCGCCGCGACCACCGCGCAGAGCCTCACCGAGCACCTGGCCCGCGCCCACAGCGCGCTGGCGCCGCTCGGCTACGACACCACCACCGAAGCCTGAATACGCCCGGGGCGGTCGCCTCTCGCCAAAGACCGCGACCGCCCCGGTTCTCCGTCCCTTCGACAGAAACAGGAGACCTCCAGCATGACCCATGACCGCAAGTCCACGCTGCCTCGCAGCGTGAATCCGGCGGGGCACCACCTGCGGACCGCCCTGGACCTCGCCGCGGCGGGCGTGCCGGTCCTGCCCCTACGCGCGGGGAAGGTCCCGTTCGGCAACTGCCACGCGTGCGAGGGCGGCGCCTGCGGTGGACGTCCCCACATGAAGAGCGCGGGCATCTGCCAGTGCTCGGCCGTGTGCCACGCCTGGGCTGCCGCGACCACCGACCCCAGCGTGATCACCTCTCGTGCATGGGCGTCGGC
Organism: Streptomyces sp. NPDC007095; assembly: GCF_040634475.1. NCBI lineage: Bacteria > Bacillati > Actinomycetota > Actinomycetes > Kitasatosporales > Streptomycetaceae > Streptomyces > Streptomyces sp. NPDC007095. Next base: position 7,492 of record NZ_JBEYFS010000138.1, on the reverse strand, counting down.
ATGGCGGCAGGCTGCCGCCGTCGCCTACCACCCCGGAGGCGCCGGGTTGACCGTCGTGGACCTCGACAACACGCACGCGGTCGCATGGGCGCGGGAGACGCTGCCCGCCACCCGGACCGTGCCGACGACCCGCGGCGAGCACTGGATCTACCGCGGCGCCATGCAGTCGGCCAACGCCGTCCGACCGGGCGTGGACATCAAGTCCCGCATGCAGTACGCCCGCTGGCTCGGTCCCGGGACTGGCACCATGACCGGTCTGCCGCCCGCCGTCCTCGCCTTGGTCGTGAGGGAAGAGACCACCCCCGCCCCGGGGGAGGTGGTCTCTTCCCTCCCCGCGGGCGTCACGTGGGATCGGGCGGTCGCCACCGGCTGCCGCCACACCGAGCAGTACATCCGTATCGGCCTGGAACGGGGACTGGCCATGGTGCGCTCGCGCACCGAATCCGGTGCTGCGTCACAAGCGTTCGGGGTCGCCCGGTTCCTGGGAGCGCAGCACGCGCAGTGCCCAGGGCCGTGCGGACTGGACGCCATCGGGTGGCAGATCACCGCGGCGGCCGTCTCCGTCGGCGTCCCCGAGGACTACGCCCACCGCGCGGTCGCCAACGGTCTCCAGACGGCCGAGAGGGGCGCGGCATGACCGTTAAGCACTGCCCTCCCACCGACAGGAAGCAGCGCGCCATACAGCGCCCATCGCGGGCGGCCGTAGGCGACCGGAAGGACGTCGCCGAAGGCGTCCCCACTGCTCTTGGTCCTGACCCGCAGACTGACGATGGCACGGCCGCCGTCGTCCGGCCTGTGGAGCTCCACACCGAACTCAGCACACTGTGGCCGCTGTTGATGACCCGCGAAGGGAGGGCAGCCTCATGACCACACAGCCTGTGGACAGCCCCGACCTGTGGGCCGGACTGTCCGTCCTGGAAGAGCCGTCCGTCCCCGTGTGGGAGGACCCCGTTCCCCTCGCCGGACCGCGCAAGCTCACCGCGTTCCCCGTGGGCTCGCTGCCGGGCTGGCTGCGGGAGTTCGTGGCCGCGGTCGCCGAGGAGACACAGACCCCCGTCGACCTGCCTGGATGCATCGCCCTGTCTGTGCTTGCCACAGCGGCCGGCGGCCGGTCGGTGGTGCAGGTACGCGGGCACTGGCGCGAGCCCACCAACCTCTACGTCGTCGTCTCCCTCCCGCCCGCTAACCGGAAGTCCGCCGTGTTCGGCCTGCTCACCGACCCGCTGTACGAGGCGGAACAGCAACTGCGCACGCTGATCCAACCAGCGATCGTGGAAGCCGAGATGACCGCCCGCCTTGCCAAGGAAGCGGCCGACAAGGCCACCGCCAAGGCGGCATCCGCGAGCGCGGACGAGCGGGATGAGCTGGTCTCCACAGCGATCGCGTTGGCGCAGACCGCGGACAGCGTGACCGTGCCGGTCAAACCGCAGTTGCTCGCCGACGACACCACGGCCGAGACGGTCACCTCACGGATGGCGGAGCAGGGCGGCCGGATCGCTGTCATGTCCGCCGAGGGCGACATCTTCGACATCATCGCCGGACGCTACTCGGGCAAGCCCAACATGGGCGTCTTCCTCAAAGGCCACGCCGGAGACCGCCTCAAGGTCGACCGGCAGACCCGCGAGGAATACATCGAACACCCGTCTCTCACCATGGGGTTGTGCGTCCAGCCGCAGGTGTTGGACGACATCGGGCGGCAGGACGGGTTCAAGGGCCGCGGCCTGCTCGGCAGGTTCCTCTACTCGGTTCCTGAGTCGTTGGTCGGCCGCCGCAAGATTGAACCTGACCCCATCCCCGAGCAGGTGATGGGGACCTACCGGCGCCACGTACTCGACCTGACGCTGTTCCTCGCCGAGTGGACCGACCCCGCACTCATCCAGCTCACCCCCGAGGCCATCGCCACCCTCACCGCCTTCCAAGCACGGGTGGAACCGATGCTGGAAGCCCGCGGCGGCATCATGGGGCAGATCGGCGACTGGGGCGGCAAGCTGGTCGGTGCCACCGCCCGCATGGCCGCCCTGCTCCACCTCGCCGAACACCTCACCAAGGGGCACACCGTGCCCGTGGCGGAAGCGACCATGCGCGCCGCGATCGCGCTGGCCGAGTACTTCATCAGCCACAGCCTCGCCGCGTTCGACTCCATGGGCGCCGACCGCATCGCCGAGCGGGCCCGCTCCGTGCTGGAAGCCCTACGCACCCACGGGTGGCGCGAGGTCAGCAAGCGCGACCTGATGGTCAAACTCTCCCGCTCCGAGTTCCGCACCGCCAACGACTTGGACCCCGTGTTGGCCCTGTTGGAAGACCACGGATACGTGCGCGCCCAAGCCGTCCATCGCACCGGAGGACGCGGACGGCCGCCCTCCCCCCGCTACCTGGTCCACCCCCGCCTGACCGACCCGACCGCCTGACCCCCGCCACAGAAACCACAAAATCACAGAAATACCCCCGGCAAGCCCCTGACCAGCGGAGACAGCCGCTTCAGGGGCTCGCGGAGCGCTGCCACAGAAACCAACCGAGAAGCCACAGAAATAAGCGGGCACCGGCCGCACCGGGTCCGGCCGCCAATTTCTGTGGAGCTTTCCGCGATTTCTGTGGCAGCCCGCACCATGCGGCATCGCCGCAGGTCAGACCCGCAATCCAGGGTTTCTGTGTATTCCGTGGTTTCTGTGGCGGCTCTCGGCTGGTCCCACCACCTTCCCTTGCTCTCTCGCCCAAGGAGGAGTCGTGGCCAAGCCCCGCGACGAGATGCTCACCATCCCCGAAGTGATCGAAGAGATAGGCGTACCGCGAGCGACGTTCTACCGCTGGCGGCAGTACAAGAAGGGCCCGAAGTCCATCAAGCTCCCGAACGGCGCAGTGCGAATCCGGCGGTCCGAACTGAGCCGGTGGCTCCAGACGCTGGAGGAGAGCGCGTGACGAAGGACACCGACAGCGGGGCCGAGCAGAGCAACCGCTCGGCCCCGGACGGGTTTTCGCTCGATGTCCGCCTGTGGAAAGTGTCCAAGGCGCAGAGCAAGACCCGCCCCTACCAACTCCGTTGGAAAGTCGGAGGAAAGGTCAGTAGCGCCACCTTCGCCACGGTGGCTCTCGCAGAGAGCCGTAGATCTGATCTGTGGCAGGCAATGCGCCGTGGCGAGGCATTCCGCATCACGGACGGTCTGCCTGAATCCGAGGTACGGGCCGAGGTCAGTGCGGAGCAAGCCCGTGAGGAACTGCCCTGGTTCGCGTTCTGTCGCGAGTACATGGCGATGCGCTGGCCGACCGCCGCGGCCAAGACCCGTGAGGGCATCGCCGATGGGCTCGCCGCGGTGACGCTGGCGCTGGTAGAGCAGGAACAGAAAATGCCGTCACCGGAGGAGTTGCGTCTTGCCTTCCGGTGGGCGGTCATTCCCAAGAACGCCGAACTTGACCCACCGGAGGAACTTGAAGATGCCTACGGGTGGATATCCAAGAAATCGCTTCTTGTCTCCTCGCTGGAAGACCCGAAGATTCTGCGCGATGTTCAGTATCGGATCTCCTTCAAACTGGACGGCACCCCCGCGGCGGGGGAGACCTCCCGTCGTCGTCGGCGCGCGCTCAATACGGCGGTTGAATACGCCATCGAACGCAAGCTTCTGACGGAGAACCCACTCACCGCCCTCAAGAAGGTGAAGAGTTCCTCATCGGACCGTGTGGACCCTCGTGTTCTCGTGAACAAGACGCAGGCTGCGCAACTCCTCGCGTCGGTCTCGTACGTTGGGACATGGGACCGCAAGAAGGGCCGGCGCCTGGTGGGCTTCTACGCGGTCATGTACTTCGCGGGGCTCCGCCCGAGTGAGGCCGTGGGCCTCAGGAAGGCTGATTGCTTCCTCCCAGAGAAGGGGTGGGGGGTTCTGACGCTCCACGACACGCACCCCGTATCTGGCAAGCAGTGGACAGACAGTGGAGAGCGCCACGACAAGCGCGGCCTGAAGTCGAGGGAGGCCAAGGAAGACCGGCCGGTCCCGATTCCGCCGCCGCTCGTGGCCATGCTCCGCACCCACCTGAAGGAGTTCGGCACGGCCAAGGATGGTCGGCTTTTCACGAACGAGCGGGGCGGTCTCGTGGGCAGCAGCACCTATTGGCGCGTGTGGCGGGACGCTCGGGAGTACGCGCTCCCGCCGGACCTTCAGGCGTCCATCCTGGGAGGGCGGCCGTACGACCTGCGGCACACCTGCATCACCACCTGGCTGAACGCTGGCGTGCCGGCGGCCGAAGTTGCGCGTAGGGTCGGCAATTCACCTGAAGTGATCCACCGCGTTTATGAGGGGTGCCTTTACGGCCAGGAAGAGGCCATGAACAGGAAGATCGAAAGGGAACTGGATTTGTAGTAACTGCAGCTTCTCTGATCCGGTGCGTGTTGCATGGGATCCGCTTGTCGGGACCGCGGTTTGGGGTGTCCAAGCCGCGGCTATAACCAGGCTTCCTAGTAGTATGCGTTAAAAATCCAGGGGATCCGTTCGTAGAAATCATAATGGTCTGGATCAAAGTGGTCGTGACCACGACTGACCTGCTGTGGCCTCAGATTGAAATATGCCGATAGCCCCCAATGGTTTTCAGATTGCTCGGCTCGCCGTGTCAGATCTTTCTGAAGTTGCATAAGTGTTGGTGGCGATGTGGCGAGAAGGGCTTCTCTGGTTTTTGGACCTTCATACAGGTAGTCGACTATCCAGTTCATGTCCGACGCCTTGTTGTCGTCATAGTAGACCGCACGTGGTCGCAGTTCGTGCCCTGGGGGAAGTGCTGTCGCTTGCATCGTGTCGAGGCACGCGTCCATCATGCCGGTATACAGGAAACTACCAATTCGATTGGCGATTCGAATGTAGTAACCTCTAGTCAGCCCGATGTATTGATTAGGCTGACTGGTGCTGATGATCTTCCACCCTTCGGCACTCTTGGGCATGAATCTCTGGGCGATTGCCCAGCCCTTAGTCGTGTCCAGTAGCCTTTCCAGGTCGACGCCGTCCCAAATCCGTGTCGGAATTCCCCTATTTCTTTCAATTGCCTCTAGACGGCCGACAACGGCACTCGACGGCTGAGTGGAGCACACGAGAAGATATGCGTGGGCCTGGTGTTGATGTACTGCATCTACGATTCCGCCGTCTGCTCCGACGTCGTCTATTCCGACGGACCGGCCTTTCCCTTGGTTTGCGTGGGCCGTATGTTTGCAGGAAACGAGCCAGCGGCGGACCTTTGCGCCGAGATGTGAGCTTCCTGGCTCTTCCAGAATCAAATCTCGCCCGCCATCTGGACCTCTCCCGGACCAGAGCGCTTTGAAGCCCAAGGACACGGCTATCTCGCGAACAAGTAGCTCAAGGTCTTCGCCGTTCTGGGACAGTTCGGTGAAGTCCAGCATCGCTTCTCCCTGTCAGTTGCCAGTCATGCGAACGCTAGCGGGTCGGTCTGACACCGGCCTGGGGCCTCTGGTGGCTATGTCAGCCCTGCGCGGGAGCTCATGGTGAGGGGCGCGGTTTTGCACCGACCGTCCGTCCTCCGCGGCGCCGCTTCTGGCTGCAGGCGAGTGCGTCTATCGCAGGTCTATCGCGATCAGCGCGAAACAACGAGAAAGAGCGGGACCCAGTGAGACTGGTTCCCGCTCTCTCGTGTCAGCATCCGCCCTGGTCAGCGCTTAGTCCCTGCTGATCCCCGGCGAGTGCCCCCGGCAGGATTCGAACCTGCGCACACGGCTCCGGAGGCCGTTGCTCTATCCCCTGAGCTACGGGGGCGTGTCGGGCGCGGTGTTCGCGGCGACGGGTAGAACCCTACCAGCTCTTTCGTGGGGGGCTGGCATGGGTTTATGTGAGGGCGGGGCGGTGTTCCGGGGAGGGGGAGCGGAGGCGTCCGCGGGGGGCCTCCTTGGGGTGGTTGCCACCCCCGCACGGGGGTGGAAGTGGGGAAAACCCGGACGGCGCGGTGGGCGCGGACCTACTCTCGAGTTGTGCCAGGCGCGTCCGGCCGGGTGCTTGTTGTGGACGACAACAAGGTCATCCGGCAGCTGATCAGGGTCAACCTCGAGCTGGAGGGCATCGAGGTCGTGACCGCGGCCGATGGTGCCGAATGCCTGGACGTCGTGCATCACGTGCGGCCCGATGTGGTGACCCTGGATGTGGTCATGCCTCGGCTCGACGGGTTGCGTACCGCCGCCCGGCTGCGTGCCGACCCCCGGACCCGGAATCTTCCCCTCGCCATCGTCAGTGCCTGTACGCAGTACGAGGTCGACAGCGGGCTCGACGTCGGCGTTGACGCCTTTCTTGCCAAGCCGTTCGAACCTGCCGAACTTGTGCGGCTCGTACGGGAGTTGATGGAGCGGCGGGGGAGTGGGGGCGGGAGCGGGAGTGGGGCCGGTGGTGGCGGTGCCTTCGGCGGAGAAGCGTTCGGTCCGGATGAGCTCGGCGCCGAGGAGGTCGGGGCCGAGGAGGCCCAGCGCGCCGGTCATTGAGCGGGTGCCGCGCCGCTGAGTGGTGGTGTTGAGGAGTCGGGGGTGGTCGGCCCTGCGGGCACCTGCCTATCCGTGTCGGTGATCGGTGATCGGTGATCGGTGATCGGTGCTGCGTGAGAGTGGTGGGTTTTCCGTCGCGAGGGATGCGGTCGTCGTGCGGTTCCGGTCCCCCGTTCTTCGACGTTCCAGCGCTCCGTTCGAGTTGCCTTACTCCTTACTTCCTCCACGCCGCTGCCCCTGCTCCGTCCACGTCGTTGAGCGTCGGCCGTGGCGGCGGTCACTCACCGTCCGTCAGTGAGAACACCCTCGCCCTCCGCGCCCCGTCCACATCCCGGACCCTCGCCAAACCGACTCGCCTACCCACCCCCCTCCTCCCCTACGCTTGTCCCGTGACCCCCGTCGAGCTCTCCCGCACCGTGCTGCGCGCGGTGCGTCGTGCCGTGGACGAGGGGGAGCTGAGCGTGGTCGTGCCGGCACGGGCGGTGGTGACGCCGCCGGGGCCGGGTGGGTGTGGGGACTACGCCACGAACATCGCGTTGCAGTTGGCGCGGCCCGCCGGGCGGCCGGCACGGCAGGTCGCCGAGATCCTGCGGCCCCACCTCACCCGCAGTGACGGTGTCGCCGACGTCGCGATCACCGGGCCGGGGTTCCTCAACATTCGCCTGGGGGGTGGCGCGGGCGCCTGTCTCGTACGGGAAATTCGGCTCCAGCGTGACGCCTATGGGCGTGGCGACGTTCTCGCAGGGCAGATCGTCCCGCTCCGGATCCCGTACGACATCCGGGCCGAAGTCGTCGCCGACGCGCTCGTACGGATCGTAGCCACCCAGGGTGGCCGTGCAGAGGTGCACCACATCCATCTCTCGCCCGCCGAGCCCGCGGGCACCGAGCTCTCGCCCGCCGAGCCCGCCGGCACCGCGGGCACCGAGCTCTCGCCCGCCGAGCCCGCCGAGCCCGCAGGCACGGCAGGCACCGCAGGCACCGCCGGCACCGAGCCCTCGCCCGCCGACCCCTCACGCACCAAGACGCCGCACGCCC
>NZ_JBEYFS010000137.1:0-32165 GCF_040634475.1 Streptomyces sp. NPDC007095 | reverse complement strand
CGCCGCCCGGCCCGCCACGGTCAGGGCGGTCAGGGCGATGGCGGGCCCCGCGGGCGGAGCCGGCGCGACGGCCGTCTCCCGGCCCGTCGAGGCGTTCCGGAAACCGATGTACCCCGAGTCGTCGCAGAGCGCGTACCGTCCCGGCGCCGCGAGGTCCACCAGGGCCCGCACCGCCCCCTGGTGCTCGTGCTCGTGCGTGTACCCGTCGGGCCGCCGGGGATCCCAGACACGCACCCGCCGGCCCTGGGCCACGGCCAGCACCATCCCCTCCGCCCCGCCCAGACCGACCCCGCTCAGCAGGGCCGGAGCGGGATCGAGGGTGGGCAGCGGGGTGTCGACGGGCCGGAAGGTGACGGGATCCAGCGCGCCGAGAGCGCCGTCGCTGTGGGCGACGAGGACGACCTCCGGGGCGTCCTTCGCCGCGAAGAGCGTGAGGGCGCTGACCCAGGTGCCGGGGCGGTGGACGGGTTCGGCGAGCAGCTGGCCCCGGGTGAGGTGCCAGACGCGCACCGAACCGTCGGTGCCCGCGGAGAGCAGCAGATCGCCCGGGAGCGGCAGCAGATGCTGGACCGCGCCGCCGTACGTGTGCAGCGGCGCCATCGCCGGTACGCCGTGCGGCTCCCACATGCGGATCGTGCCGTGGCTGTCGCCGCTGACCAGCAGTGAGCGGCCGTCGGCGGTCGTGGTACGGGTCAGCGATTCGAGGCGGGTCTCGGAGACGGCCAGTACGTTGTCCTGCGCCGTCCAGTCGCTCCACAGCGGGGTGATGCGCGAACCGGACACCCGCGCGGCGGACGTGTCGAGCGGGGTGCGGGGGCGGGTCGCCGCGTGCTGGGCCAGGTGCAGGCTCGTCAGCCGGGAGTCCGGACCGGCGCCGCCGATGAACGGCTCGATGCGGGCCCACGCCTCCAGCCACTCCTGCCGCCGCGCGGCGCTCACGGCGCCGCTCTGCCGCAGCAGTGTGCGCACGTTCGCGCTGGACTCCCAGGGCAGTACGGCCGGCGGCACATGGGCGTCGTCGAGGACCTCGCCCCGGGCCGCGTGCTGGGCCAGATGGCGGCTGAGATACGGGTGGGGCGGGATCGTCGGGTCCGCGGCGACGAGCCGGGCCAGCGCCTCGGCGATGAGCCGGTGCGCGTCCTCAGCGTCGGCCCACGCCTTCGAGTCGTCGGCCCACGCCTTCGAGTCGCCCGTGCCGGAACGGCCCGGACGGGGCGCGCGGTACGGGATGTCCGCGTCGCTCATACGGCGTCGCCCCCGACGCCGGCCAGCAGGTCCTGGCGGGGATCCCGCAGAAGCTCGGCCAGGGCTTCGTGGGCCGGCCGGTACACCAGCCGGTCGTCCTCGTCGTCGTGGGCCAGATATCCGGCGAGCCTGCTCTTCAGCAGGTTCTCGATCATCCGGTCCGGCTCCTCGAGGGGCCGGCCGAGCAGCGCCCCGGCGACCGCAGGCCACACGTCCGACCAGGGGATGCCCGCGCCCAGCGCGAACGCGGCGGCCCGCAGCAGCGCGAGGGCGACCTCCGGGGGCAGCCCCTCGTCCTCGACGAGCGCCAGATCGCGCCGGAGCAGACCGACGGTGCCCGCCTGCAGCAGTTCGAGCCAGTCGGGGTTGTCCGCCAGCGCGCCGGGGTCGGACGAGTGGTGCAGCTGCTCGCCGGCCAGCCGGGCGTCCAGGAACGAGGGCCAGACCCGTTTGGCGACGGTCTCGGCCGCCTGCCGGGTGCCGTCGCCGCCGGACGTCTCGTCGCCGACCAGCGCCTGGACGTAGTCGGCGATGTCGCTCTCGCTGTCCGTCTCGTCGGTGCGCAGCACGGACGCCGTGGGGAAGACCTCCCGGAGCGCACCGAGCAGCCCCGCCTCCCGCCCCGCGGGCCCGGCGCGGTCCGTACGGGGACGGCTGCTGCGGACGCCGATCAGCAGCCGCAGGGACCGCTGCCGCTCCGGACGGCGCTGGCCGGGCAGGGCGGGGACGGCGCCGCAGTGGGCGGTGAGCGGGGCGAGTACGTCCCTGACCACGCGGAATGGTTCGACGGACTCGTCCAGGCCGTCGAGGACGAGCGTGACCGGGTCGCCCGGCTCGTCCAGGTGGGCCATCAGCTGGGCGCGGCGCAGTTCCACCGGGTCGTCGCTCGGCCCGGCCGGGCGCGGTCGCAGTTCCAGGGCGCGCAGCAGGTCGCCGAGCACGTCGGAGGCGGTGCGGTGGCGGGCCAGTACGGCGGCGGTGACGGAGTTCTCGGGCGGCACGGTCTCGGGTGCGGCCGAGCGCAGCGCGCGGCCGTAGCGCGGGTCGTCGCGGAACAGCGGGTCGCTGAACGTCACGGCCCGCGCCAGCACGGCCGACTTGCCGCTGCCGGCGGTCCCGGTCAGCAGCAGGACGCCGCGGGGACGGCCGAGGAACGCGGTGATGGCGCGGCCCAGTCCCTCGCGACCGCTGAAGTACCAGCCGGGGTCGGTCTCCTGGGGGCGGCCGCTGGCGCGGTCGAGCCAGTGGTCGACCTCGTCGGCCGGGGTGGCGACCTGGCGGCGCGCGGGCCCCACCAGCTCCCGCACGGGCCGGTATCCGGGGTTCGGCAGACAGGGCGTCAGGGTGGTCTGGCCGCCGCCGTCCAGGACCCGCTTGAGCCGGTGCTTGCGCCGCTCGGTGTCGGTGCCGAGTTCGCTCTCGAACTCCGTCATCAGATGGGCGACGCTCAGCCAGGGCGTGGTGATCTGGGCGGTGGTGCGCAGCCGCTCCAGCACACGGCGCATCACCGAGGGGAACTGCCGTACCTGGACCAGCTGGTCGTGGGCGCAGGTGGCGACGACGTCCAGGCTGCCGCCGGTGCGCCGGCTCGGCAGGACCTCCTGATGCAGCTTCTCCAGCTCCTCGGCGATCCCGGCCGCGTAGCAGGTGTTGATGACGACCAGGACGTGTTCGGCTCGGGAGTCGAGGGCGGCGGCGACGATCTCGCTGGTGCGGATGGCCGTGGCCAGCTGGCGCCGGGGTTCGGTCCTCGGCAGCTGGAGGAAGTGGGTGCGGGAGGCGCCCAGTTGGCCGTGGCCCGTGATGAAGACGACCAGGGCGCGGCCGCGCATCTCGCGCACCTTGCTCTCGTGCAGGAAGCGCTCCACGTCGTAACGCTCGCGCAGCTCCGGCGCGGGGACGTGCGTGAACGGCTCCGGTGCTCCCGGGGCGCACCACCAGTCGGCCACGACGGACAGCTGTTCGTCGATGCCGGCGGTGAACTCCGTGTCCCCGTCGTCGTAGTCACGGACGGCGAGGGTCAACAGGGTGCGCCGCGCGGAGTCCTCGTCCACGGCGTTCACCGACGCACGGCCCGCCGTGGCCCGCCCCGTATCGTCGGCGTCCCCCGGCTCCCCGATCCTGACAAGCCCGCCCGCCCGCCCTCGCATGGTCTCTATTCTTCCCGCCATGACCGAGTCGTCGCAGCCCAATACCGCAGGCCGCCGCCTGGACGAGCGGCCCTACAGCCTCCCCGGCCTCTCCCCGAACACGACGCAGGACGCCGTCGTCGTCGTTCCCGGCATCATGGGGAGCGAGTTGTACGACACCGAGTCGGGCGACGTCGTCTGGGGCCTCGCGAACGCCGGATGGCTGCTGAAGGCCTGGACGGCGCCCCGGGGCTTACGCGCCCTGCGCCTCACGCCCGACGAACGCGAGGGCCGCCTCGGCCGCATCCGGGCCCGGCGCCTGCTGAGCACCCCCGCCTGGAGCCCGTTCCTGCGCGGCATCGAGCCCTACGGCGACCTGGTCGCGACGGTCACCCGGAGCGTGGCCGACCCTGAGGCCGTGCTGCCCTTCGCCTACGACTGGCGGCTGTCGGTCGCCACGAACGCCCGGTTCCTCGCCGAGGCGGCGCGCGCCCATCTGGAGCGGTGGCGGCGGCACCCCGCACACACGCTCGCCCGCAAGCACCGGGTCGACGAACGGGAGGGGCGGCTCGTCTTCGTCGCGCACTCCATGGGCGGACTGCTCACCCTCGCCGCTCTCACCGACGGCCCCGACGCCGGCCTCGCGGCGGACACCCGTGGGGTGCTCACCCTCGGTACGCCCTTCCAGGGGGCGGTGGCCGCCGCCGCGATCCTCAACACCGGTCAGGGCGCGCCGGTTCCGCTGCCGCACGGCAGGCTCAGGAGACTCGCGTACACCATGCCGGGCCTGCACGACCTGCTCCCGACGTTCCCCTGTCTCGACGAGGGCCTGAACATCCGCCGGCTCAGCCCCACGGACATCGCCGACCTGGGCGGCGACAAGGATCTGGCCGTCGACTCCCAGACCCTGCACGACACCCTGCGCGGGCGGGCGCTGCCCGGGCACCGGGCGCTGGTGGGCATCAGCCAGCCCACACTCCAGTCGCTGACCCTCCGTCAGGGCGTGGTGACCGCCTCCGAGCACTGCTACCGCGAGCACAGCGACGGCGAGCTGATGCGCGACGAGACCGGCGCCCCGCGCCGCTTCGACGTGGGCGGCGACGGCACCGTACACAAGGAGTCCGCGGCCCCGACCCGCGCCGTCGTGCCCCTCGCGCTGCAGCACGGTGCGCTGGCCCAGGGGGAGGCCGCGTTGGAGGCGGTGACCTCGTTCCTGGAGGAGGACGAGCACCTCGGTCCTCCGCAGGCCGGGGCACGGGTCGGCATCGAGGTCCCGGACCTCGTCGCCCCGGGCACGCCCTGGACGGTCCGGGTGCGTGGCGCCGACAGTCCCGCGGGGCTGGACTGCGTGGTCGAGGAGGTGGGCGGGGCCTTCGCCGGACCCGCCCGGCTGTACGGCGACGACGATCACCTCGCGGCCCGTGTCATCGTGCCCGCGCCCGGCCTCTACCGGGTCACCCTGGACACGGGCGACCCCACTCCGTTGACCCAACTCGTCCTCGCGGCCCCGGACGAGCGGGGGGACGACGGCTGAGATTCGTCCGCAACCTGCGCCGACTATGGTGTCGACACGAATCGAACGCGGAACGGTTCGAACCGGTCCGGAGCGAGCCGGTCCGGAAAGAACGGCAAGGGGCACGCGGTGGCGGACGAGGGGCGGCTGGTCGCCGGGCGCTACCGGCTGATCGAACAGATCGGCCGTGGCGGCATGGGCACGGTGTGGCGTGCCGAGGACGAGGTCCTCAACCGCGAGGTCGCGGTCAAGCGGCTGCATGTCCAGCGGCACCTGACCGACGACGAGCTCGCCACCCTCCACGAACGCACCCGCCGCGAGGCGCGCAGCGCCGCCCGTATCGCCCATCCTCACGTGGTCGTCGTGCACGACGTGGTGGACGACGAGGGGCTGCCCTGCATCGTCATGGAGTACGTGCCCTCCACCACCCTTGCCGCACTGCTCACGGACGGCGGCGCGGTGCCGCCCGCCCACGCCGCCCGGATCGGCCTCGGCATGGTCGCCGCGCTGCGGGCCGCGCACGCCGCCGGGGTGCTGCACCGTGACGTCAAGCCGGGCAACGTCCTGCTCGGAGCCGACGGCCGCGTCGTGCTCACCGACTTCGGCATCGCCATGGCGACCGGCACCTCGACGCTGACCAAGACCGGCGAGATCATCGGCTCGATCGACTACATCGCGCCCGAACGGATGCGGGGCAAGAAGCCCGGACCCGCCGCGGACCTGTGGGCGCTCGGCGCGACCCTCTACCAGTCCGTCGAGGGGCGGCCCCCGTTCCGCAAGGCCACGGCCGTGGAGACGGCGTACGCCATCGCCGTCGACCCGGTCGACCCCATGAAGCAGGCCGGCCCGCTGGAACCCCTCATCGAGGCGCTGCTCGCGAAGGAGCCGGAGGAGCGGCCGTCGGCGGAGGAGGTGGAGCGGGTCCTGAGGGAAGTCGTGTCGGGGGTACCGACGCAACTGACGCCCACGCGCCCGGTACCCGCACCGGCGCCGATGTCGACACGGACACCGGCACAGTCTCCGCCGACCGCCACGACGGTCGCACCGGCGCGGGAAGACGCACCGCCCCGGGCTCGCGCGCGCCGTGCGGCCGTCTGGAGCGCGCTGGCCGTGGTGCTGGCGGCCGCGACGGTGGCGGGCGGGTGGTCCCTTACCCGGGACGGCAAGAGCGGCAACCACCACAAAGCCGCCGCGTCCGCCGCCACTTCGGCGCCACCGGCCGTTCCCGCGGGCTACCACCTGGTCACGGAAAGGAAACTGGGCGTGTCCTTCCCGGTCCCGGACGGCTGGAAGCGCGGCAAGGCGACCTCCGAACAGGTCACCTACGCCGACGGGACGGGTCTCGTCGGCCTCACGATCGGCATGGTCGAGCCGGCGGGTGCGAACCCCGAGTCGCACTTCACGAACATCGAGGCGAACACCAAGCTCAACTACCCCTCCTCGTACCGGAAACTGCGTATGCAGCGCACCACGTTCCAGGAGAAGCCCGCGGCAGTGTGGGAGTTCACCTTCAAGGGCAGGGTCCGGGCGTTCCGCGCGATCGACCTGGGCTTCGGGCAGGAGGGCGGCCGGGAGTACGACATCTACCTCTCGGCCCCGGACCTCAAGTGGGACACCTTCCGCCCGGTCTTCGACGCGGTCTCGGCGGGCTTCCGGGTCGGCTGAGTCGGGACGGCTGGGCTGGAACGGCAGATCGGGACAGCGGTTCAGGACAGTGGCTCAGGACAGTGGCTCAGGACCTGCCGTCCGTCAGTTCGCTGGCGTCGAGCGGCAGACGCAGGCTGACCCGGCGGCGTACGGAGGCGAGTTCGCGGTGCAGGGGTGAGCGCGGTACGGCCAGCACCGGGCAGGCGGCGTGCGCGAGGCAGTAGCGCGCGACGGACGGGAACAGCGCCCGGCGCATCCGGCCGCGCCGTCCGCCGCCGATCACCAGGAGGTCGCCGATCCGGTCGGCGGTCCGCACCAGGGCGCGCCCCGGCCGGTCCCACACGACCAGTCCCCGGCACGGCACCCCGGGCCCGTCGGCGCCGAAAGCCGTGCCGAGCGCGGTGAGCAGCCGGTCGTCCGCCATCTGCCGGAACTCGGTCATCGGCGGCGCGAGCATCGAACTCGGGTGGGCGAGCGCGCCGTGCGGCGGTTCCCAGGCACCCACGGCCAGCAGCACGGCGCCGGTGCGGCGCGCCTCGAACGCGCCCCGGTGCAGCGCAGCCAGACTCCCCGGCGAACCGCTCACCCCCACGACGACCCGCCGTCGCTTCCCCTCGCCCATCGCTCGCTCACCCCTCGGCGTACGTCGACACGGGTATCCGCGTTCCATCGAACGCGGGGGGAGGGCGGCGGGCCAGGGTGTTGGCGTTCACCTGACGAGGTCCCGACCGTTCATGACACTTCGGCACACACCTCTGTCCTTGCCCACTTCGAAGGGACGCCTCCGAAGGGACGCCTCCGAAGCGACGCCTCTGAAGTGATGCCTTCGAAGTGACGCCTCTGAAGTGATGCCTTCGAAGTGACGCCTTTGAAGCAGTTGCTTCTGAGCGACGTCCGAGAAGGTGCTGGACGGCGCGATCGCGTTCGTACCCGAGCAGACGGACGGGTCCGAAGAGTTCGACGGGTCCGACGGGTCCGACGGGTCCGACTGGTCCGGCGAGTCCGACGAGGACGTACCGAAGCGGGCGGCCACCGAGGCGGGCTGACTCCGTCCGCCCCAGTCGTCGGAGCTCTCGACGACTGGGGCGGGATGGCCGGGGTGGCCGGGGTGTCCCGGATCAGCCGGCGCAGAGAGCCAGGTTGATGGTGGCGCCGATGGACACGGTCTTCGGGCTGTGCGGGTCGACCGAGTGGACCGAGCCCGGCTTGCCGTTCTTGCCGCAGTCCACCTTGCTGACCGTGCCGAGCTTGAGCCGGCCCTTCAGCAGCAGTTGCTTGGCGAAGTCCAGGTCGAGGCCCGCGAACTCCCTTTCACCCCTCCTCGACGGGGAAGCCCTTTCATCTGCTGCACGGGGGAGATGAGAGCTGGGTCACAGCGGCCGCATCGGTTCAGCATGCGGTCGGTATGTGGTCGGTATGCAGTAGGCATGCACTCGGCATGTACACGGCCCGGCAGCCTGACATAGCGGGATTTGCCCTCGGGGCCGGTCGTTAGGGTGAGCGCGCCAGAACGTCCAGCGCAAAGAGCGAAGAGTGAAGAGTGAAGAGGTGACGGCGGTGGGGGCGCCGATACGGTCGCACATTTCCGACTTCGCCGAGACCGGACCACCCGAGCCACCGGCCACGGCCACGGCCAAGTCGTCGCACCTGGAACCTCGTCCGTCGGACCCGGAACCTCGTCCGTCGAACCCGGAGCCGCGTCGTTCGCGCCTGCTCGACTACGCCGAGGCGGAGCCGCCCGGACGGCCGGACGCGGAAGGACGGCAGGCCCCGAAGCCCGGCGTTCCGGCCTACCACACCCCCGTATTGGTCCCGGCCCATCCGCGCTACGTCGACGCGCTGGACCCGTCCGGCCGCCCCACCCGCGTGCCCTTCATCGCCTACGAGCTGTTCGAGCACCCCACGGACGGGACCGTGGCCCTCGCCTTCACCACGCCGGCCCGGCTGGTGGCCGCGCTCGGCGAGGCCCAGCCGTGGGTCGCCACGTCGATCGGGCCGCTGGCCGAGGGAGTGCGCGAGCACGGCGTCACCGTCCGCGTCGACCCGCGCGTCGCGCCCGGACACCGCAACTGGCAGTCGGCCGACCTGGCCGCCTACGCACGGGAGGTGCGCTGATGCCGCCCGACTTCAAGGCGGTCCTGAGTGACCTCACCTCGATGTCCAAGACCTTCCACGACGAGGCCACCCACTACCGGAACCTGCACGACCAGGTCGCCCCGCCCGTCGTCAGCGGCGGTGACAGCGGCCTCGACCACGCCATCAAGGAGGTCGCCGACCTCATCGTCGCCCTGCACACCGGCTTCGCCGACCGGCTGGACGACCACGGCGACAAGGTGGCGTACGCCCGCGACTCGTTCCAGCGGCACGACATCGACGTACACGGTCTGTTCGAGGATCTGATGGTGGGGGACGGCTGATGGGCGACAGCTGGGTCGGCGGCGACATCGGTGGACTGCGCACGATGGCCGAGACGTACAAGAACGCCAAGAAGAAGCTGGAGGACGTCGTCCGTCCGCTCAGCAGCGCCGTCGAGGAGCTGGTCGGCGACGCGAGCTGGAAGGGCGACGCGGCCGAGACCTTCCGTGCCACCTGGAGCGAGGACGCCCTCACGGCGGGAGCCTTCGCGGGCCTCGTCCACGACGCGGGCGACATCCTCGACACCCTCGTCGGTGCGCTGTCCGCCTGCGAGACCGCCCTGCAGAACGCCGAGCACATCGCCGCGAAGAAGGGCGTGCCCACGGGCGCCCAGGGCGCCCCGCTCCAGTTCGTCACGTCCGACCCGTCGAGCGCCGACGAACAGAAGACGATCTCGGCGTTCGGCGAGTACGACAGGGTGCGCACGGAGATTCTGCATATGGCACAGCACGCGAGGCTGGTCGCGGCGGACAAGTTGCGGGGGCTGTACGCACAGGTCACCGCGTCGGTGTCACCGGGCGACAAGATCACCCTTGCCGACATGCTGCGGGGTCTGTACGCGTACGACGCCGAGGACGCCCGAGCCGGTGGCAGGGAGGCCCGCAGGCTGATCGACGGCGCCAAGGACGAGGAGCGGGCAGCCAAGAAGGAACTCCGCGCGGAGCGCAAGGCCTATCAGAAGGCGGGTCGCTCGCTGCCCGAGGACCTCCCCGCCAAGAGCGCCTACCGCGACGCGATGACGAAGGTCGACTCGCTGGAAGAGGACATCGCCCGCGCCGACCACGGCAGTACCAAGCTCCCCTACGACCGGGCCCTCAACATCAAACTGGCAGACGCCGCCGAGGCGTTGCGCGCCGGCCGAAGCCTCGAAGCGCTGCCGGAGTTCCTCAAGGAGGTCCCGGTGCTGGACGTCGCCGCGGCTGCGGCGTGCGGTTTGGTGGAGGCGAAGGACGACCACGACAAGGGCTGGTCCTGGCAGCACTCCGTCGTCGTCGACGGCGGTGCCGCACTCGGCGGTGTCGCCGTCGGCGCGGGCGTCGTGGCCGCCCTGCCCATCGAAGGCGCGGTCGCGCTGGCCGGCGTCGGGGTCGTGGCAGCGGTGGGCGCGACCAGTCTCCTCGACCACTCCTTCCACGAGCACTGGAGCGAGGACATCCACGACCACGGCGTAGTCGGTGGTGTGCTGACCGGCACGGGCCACGTCTTCACGGAAACCGGGGACGACGGCGTACGAATGGCGAAGGACATCTGGCATGGCGTCAAGAGCATCTTCTGAGGTTCCCGCCCTCGGGACCCCCGCCCATATTCCGGCCCTGCCCAAGCTCGGGACCACGTGGTACAAGCGCGGCGCGCTCTATTGGCTGTGCCGTGCCCGTACGACGGTCTTCCTGCTGATCGTGATGGCCATGGTCTGCTTCTTCTCGATCAGCCTCTACCGGGGGTTCCGCAGTGAGATGCCGCCCACCGTGCGCACCGTGTGCGACTGGGTACAGCTGGTCGCCGCCTGCGTGGCCCTGGTCTGGGGGTGGGTGAAGCAGCGCCGGGGCCACCGTGAAGGTCTCCTGCACCCGCCCACCCCCGAGCAGACCCGTCAGGCCAAGCGCGACCACAACAGGCGCGCCCCCGGGCTGGCAGCCGGCGGCCGGGGCCTCGTGATCCTCGCGGCGCCCGTCATGCCGGCGTTCGCCGCGTACATCGTCGGCTGGTTGGTCGCCTGGCTCACCGTGCGTGAGTACCCCAGCGAGGTCGGCGCTCGGCGCTGGTTGCAGGAACACGGATCCTCGGCGTGACCACAAAATCGTCTCTTGGCTCTCCGCCACTCGGAGCCCCCGCCCGCATCCCGGCCCTGCCGGGGCTCGGTACCACCTGGTACGAGCGTGGCGCGCGCTACTGGCTGCGCCGCGCCTCCGGAGCGGTCCTCTGGTTCGCCGTGCTGGCCTTCGCCTGCTACATCGCGCTCGTGCTCTACCAGTCGTTCCGCGGCGACCTGCCGTCGGGCGTGCGCATGGTGTGGGACTGGGCGCAGGTGGCCGCCTCCTGCGTGGCCTTGGTCTGGGGGTCGGTGGTGCAGCGCCGCGGCCACCGCAGGGACCTCCTGGACCCGCCGACCCCCAGCGAGGCCCGCGGCCGCAAGCGTGACCAGACCCGCCGCTCCACGGGGCCGGCCCTCGCCGGCCGCATCCTCTTCCTGATCGCGGCGCCCGTCCTGCCCGCCCTGCTCTCGTACGCCGTCGGCTGGGTCCTCGCCGCGTTCACCATCCGCGAGTACCCCGGCGAGGTCGGTGCGCGGCGGGTGGTGGAGGGAGGACCGGGTGGGTCACATGGGTGGCAGGCGGAGTAGGCGGGTGATCGTGCGCAGGACGCCGTTCTCGTTGTTGGACGGGGCGAGGTGGCGGGCCCGGTCGATGATGGCGGGGTGGGCGTTGGCCATGGCGAAGGACCACTCGGCGGTGTCGAGCATTTCGAGGTCGTTGAGGTAGTCGCCGAACACCATCGTCTGGGCGGGTGTGATGCCCAGGTCGTCCTGGAGACGGCGTACGGCCGCGCCCTTGTCGGCGGTGACGTTCATGATGTCGACCCAGTGTTCGCCGGAGACGACGACCTGGTGGGTCGAGGTGAAGGGGCTCAGGGCCGGGGCGGTGGTCCGCTCCACCGGTCCGAAGTCGAAGAGGGCGACCTTGAGGATCTCGTCGTCGACGGCGGTCGCGTCGGGGACGGGCTGGAGCCTGGTGTAGTACTGCCCGGCCTCGGCCAGGAACGCTGCGTCGGTCCGTTCGACGTACGCGGACCGCTTGCCGCAGACCACCGCGCCGACGTCCACGGCCTCGGCCCGCAGCCCCCGTGTCGTGGTGACGATCCGCGCGGCGACGGACGGGTCCAGCGGGTCGGAGCTGAGCTCCACGCCGTCCCGTACGACGTAGGTGCCGTTCTCGGCGATGAACACCATGCCCTGCCCCGCGTCGGCGAACTCCTTGGCCAGGGTGGCGTACTGACGGCCGCTCGCCGGGCAGAAGAGCACGTCCCGTCGGCGCAGCTCGGCCAGGAGCGACCACAAGCCGTCGGGTATGCGCTTGGCGTCGTCCAGGAGCGTGCCGTCCATGTCGGTGACGATGAGCCGGATGTCGGCGGCGGCTCCCTCCGGTGGCTGGGGCGCGGTGACGGTCGGGGGGGTGGTCGTGGCGGTGGCGGTTGCGGCGCGAGAAAGGGGCATGTTCTTTCCTGTGGCGGGGGTTGCGGGGGCGACGGGCGGTAGTGGAGCCGACGTGTTCACGGCGTCCCGTACGGGTTCCGGCAGGGAGGGGTGGCCCCCGATGGCGCCGCCGAGCAGCACGAGTTCGGGGTCGAGCCCGTGGTGGTGGCCGGCACGATCTCGTCGGTCACCGCTTGCGGACCGGGGTCATGTCGGGCAGGGCGGCGCCGGCCGTCGCTTGGCGGATCTCCATTTCCGTCACCCTACCCGGGGGATATGAGCAAGGGTTCTCGCCTTACCGAAAGCCGCATTCCGGGCGCACCCGTGCTCGCTTCAGGGTCACGCAGGGTTCGGTCACCGAAGTTGAAACGGTCTGCTGAGCGGAGCTGACCAGTTCCTCACAAGTCACCCCCAGGCTGACGATCATGGCTTCCTTCACCCGTCGCCCGGCCTCCCCCCGACGGCGTCTCCGTACGCCGTTGATCGCCGCCGGGGCTCTGGTCCTGTCCGTCACGCTCGCCGGATGCGCCGGCGTCGGCGCCGAACGGTCCGTCGGCGCTCCCGGTACGACGCAGGCCAGGCCCGGGCGGCCCGCACCGGACGGTGCGGAGTCCGCCGCGCCTGTCGTACCGGCGCGGTTGCCGGGTGTCGGCTCCGCGACGCTGGCCGGGATACCCCGGGACACGCGGCAGGTCGTCCTGGTCACCGGCCGGGGCAAGGACTCCTCGGTGTCACAGGTGGTGCTGTACCGGCGTACGAGCGCGGGCTGGGAGCCGGGAGCGACCTGGCCGGCCCACAACGCCCTCAAGGGCTGGACGGACGACCATCACGCCGGTGATCTCCGCTCGCCCGTCGGCGTGTTCGCCCTCACCGACGCGGGCGGACTCCGGCCCGACCCCGGTGCCAAGCTGCCCTACGACCGGTCGGTCGGGTTCACCATCGCCGGCACGGGCTTCGAGGGGGAGTCGCTGGCCGGCTCCTTCGACTACGTCGTCGCGATCAACTACAACCACGAGGCCGGCACTTCACCCCTCGACTGGACCCGCCCGCTCGGCGCGGGCAAGGGCGGCGGCATCTGGCTGCACGTCGACCACGGGGGCCCCACGCACGGCTGCGTGAGTCTGGCCCAGGAGCACATGAAGGAACTGCTGCGCACGCTGGATCCCGCCCAGCACCCGGTGATCGTCATGGGCGACGCCAAGTCCCTCGCCCACTGACGTCTCTTTGGCCCCCGGGGCGCTTGTCAGCGCGAGGGTGTCGCCGGACTTCCCGCGGCGGGCAGGGCCGGAAGCCCGGACAGTCCGCCGCCGAGGAGCCCCGTGACCACCCCGACCACCGGCGACAGCAGGCCGGTCAGCGTGCCCAGCGCCCCCGTCAGGGCCTTGACCAGCCCGTCGACCGTCGACTGGAGCTGGGTGAGGAGATCCGAGACCGGATCGGCGACCGCGATCCCGGCCCGGTCGGTGACGCCGGTGACGGCGGGGTCGGCGGTGACGCCGGGGTCGGCGGAGGGGGCGGTGGTGGCTGACGTGGTGGCGGAGGCCCGCTCCTTCAGCCGCCGCTCCAGGGACGCGTTCGCCGTCGCCAGGACGCGCGCGTAACCGGCGGCCTCGGCCGCGTCGAGACGGCCGCCCCGTCCGGCGACGGCGGACAGTACGTCCAGCAGCGGGTGGAACACGGCGTCGTGGTCGGCCCTGCCGAGGGCGTCGAGCCGTTCCACCACCGCGTCCCGCTCGGTGGAGGCCTCCTGGCGTACGCCCTCGGCGGCCGCGGCCGTGCCGACCGGGTCGCAGACCGGCGCGGCGCCGACCAGGGGTGGCAGGAGGGCTGTGCGGGATCGGGATATGAGGGCATGCATGCGTGGTCCTTTCGTCGGCTGCTTCTCCATGGGCCCACCGTGAGATCCACGACCCCCCGCCGCAACCCGCCCCACGCCCCCGCCGCGCGCCCCGCCTCTCTCCCCGGTACGGCGCTGAACAGCACCTTCCCCCGGTGTGCCGCCCCCGCCCCGGCCCGCCGCCATCCGGCTGAATCGATCACGGTCTCCGCTCCTGGTGTCACCAGCCGGTCAGCAGGAGGTGGTTGAGGAGCAGGGCCAGGGTGGCCTGGGCGGTGAGCCAGGCGCGGGGGCGGGGCAGGAACGCGCAGGTCGGCAGGGACCACATCGCGAACGGCAGCCAGATCCGTTCCGTCTCCGCCTTGCTCATGCCGGAGAGGTCGGCGGCCAGGAGGGCGAGCAGGGCGGCGAGAGCGAGGAGGGCCAGACGGGGCTCGGGGGAGAGGACGTGGGGGCGGCGGAGGGCGCGGGGACCTACGCGTACGGCCGTCGCGACCGTTCGGCGCAGGCCCGCCACCGTCGCCGGGCCCACGATCAGCGCCGTACAGGCGAGGTTCGCCCAGACCCAGTAGCCGTACGGCCTTACGCCGCCGACCCCTTCGTAGTAGCGGGTGACCAACAGGCGGTACCCCTCCCACCAGTTGAAGCCGAGCAGCGTGAACAGAAGGGGGACGACGGCCAGTCCGGCGAGGACGTACGGGAGGGGGCGGAGTCGGCGGGAGCCGAGCAGCACGACGGCGGCGGCGATCACGGCGAACAGCGTCAGGCCGTAGGAGAGGTACGCGGTGAGGCCGAGGAGGAGCCCGGCGGCGAGGCCCGTCGCCCGGGGCCGGGGTCCGGTGACCGCGAGGGCGAGGAGGGCGACGGCCCAGGCGGCGACCGCGGCGAAGTAGCCGTCCGCGGAGGCGCCCACCCACACGGCGGCCGGGGCGAGGACCAGGAAGGGGGCGGCGCGGCGGGCGAGCTCCTCCGCGGCCAGCGCCCGTACGGCGACCAGGACCGCGGCCGGCGCCGCCGCCCCGGCCACGACGCACCACACGCCCGCCCAGCCGCCGCCGGCCAGCCCGGCCCGGTCGAGGAGCACGAAGGTGACGGTGGCCCCCGGCGGGTGGCCGGCGATGTGCGCGGGCCAGGGAGCGGGGGAGTGACTCACGATGTGGTGGGTGAAGTCCCGCAGGGTGGCGGGGATGTCGTGGAAGCGGTCGATGACCGTGAGGTACTCGTTCGTGGCCGTCAGCCGCCCGGCGATCCCCCGCTGCCACCCGTCGACCAGCGCGAGGGAGAACGTCCAGGCGGTGGCGGTGCCCCAGGACGCCCACAGCAGTGCCCGCCACGGCAGACGCGTGGCGAGGAGCGGCCCGTGGGCGACGACGGCGACGGCCACGGCGAGCGCGGCCGGGGTGCCGGGGCCGAGGTGCGGCTCCCACTGGGCGAACAGGGGAGGCCAGCGCACGAAGAGCGTGTGGTGGCGGCGTTCGATCGACGTGCCGACCAGCGCGGCCGCCGTGACGAGCAGGGCGGCTGCCAGGACGGCGGCCAGGTCGAGGAGCGGATCCCGGCGCCGGTCGAGCCGTCGATCGTGACGCCGGTCGAGGTGAGGAGCGCCGGGGAGATCGCGGGGACCGTCCGGGGTAAGGCCCTGGGGAAGATCGCGGTTCACATCCGCACGCTAGGCCGCGGACCGGCCGCCGGAGCCGCGGCAGGAGTGGACGTCAGAGTTTCGTCATGGTTCGCGGACCCGTTCGGGGGGTGTCGCGGTCCTACGGTCGGGGCATGCCACGGTCTCCCTCCTCCCCCGCGTTCTGGCGCAGCCCCTTGCGCGGCCCCTGGTTCACCTCGGTGCTCGGCGTCGTCCTGCTCGGCGGCATCACCGTGCTGTTCGTGACGGGTCTCGTGTCGTACGCCGCCTACAACCCGAACCTGTCGCCGGTGAACGACATGACCCCGGACAAGGGTCTGCTCGGCTTCTACCTCTTCTCCTGGCCGACGAACCCGTCCTGGCTGTACCGCCTCACCCAGGGCGTCCACGTCACCCTCGGGATCACGCTGATCCCCGTACTGCTGGCGAAGCTGTGGTCGGTCGTGCCGAAGTTGTTCGCGCTGCCGCCCGCCCGGTCGCTCGCGCACGCGCTGGAGCGGATCTCGCTGCTCCTGCTGGTCGGGGGCGCCCTGTTCGAGTTCACCACCGGCGTGCTGAACATCCAGCTCGACTACATCTTCCCCGGCTCCTTCTATCCGCTGCACTTCTACGGGGCCTGGGTGTTCTTCGCCGCGTTCGTGGCGCACGCCGTGCTGCGGGTACCGGCGGCGCTCCGCAATCTGCGCCGCCTCCGGGACGAACACACCCCGGAAGAAGGGGAGTTGGTCTCGCCGGACCCCGCCCAGCCCACCGTCTCGCGGCGCGGTGCCCTCGGGGTCGTCGGCGGCGGATCGCTGCTGCTGTTCGCCACGACGGCGGGCCGCAGCTTCGACGGGCCGCTGCGGGAGACGGCCGTACTCGCGCCGCACGGCGGCCCCGAACCGGGCAGCGGACCCGGCGGCTTCCAGATCAACAAGACGGCCGAGGCGGTCGGCATCGACATGCGGGAGACGGCCGAGGAGACATGGCGGCTGGTCGTCGAGGGGCGCGGGCGCACGGTCCGGCTGAGCCGGGGCGAGCTGCTCGAACTCCCGCTCCACAGAGCCGCGTTGCCCATCGCCTGCGTGGAGGGCTGGTCGACCTCCGACCAGTGGTGGCGGGGCGTACGGCTGCGGGACCTGGCGCGGCTCGTCGGATACGAGGAGGGCGCGGCGCCCGATGTGCTGGTGGAGTCGTTGCAGCGGCACGGGGCGTTCCGGCACGCGGCCCTGCGCTACAACCAGGTGCGCGACCCGCGCTCCCTGTTGGCCCTGTTCGCCAACGGCGAGGCCCTGACCCCCGACCACGGCTATCCCGCGCGGATCATCGTCCCCGCGGCGCCCGGCGTGCTCAACACCAAGTGGGTGGCCCGGATGACGTTCGGAGAACTGTGATGCGACGGCCTGTGATGCGACGGCCCGTGATGCGACGGTCTGCGGTGCGACGGTCTGCGGTGCGACGGCCCGCGGTGCGACGGCCGTTCGGGAAGCCTGTCCTGGGCGGTCCGCTGCAGATCCTGCTGCCGGCCTGTTCGTTCGCGCTCGCCGGGTACGCCGGGGTGCGGCTGCTCGCAGGGGACCGGTTCGGGGTGGCGCTGTGGTTCGTGGGGGTGGCGGTCCTCCACGACCTGGTGCTCGTTCCGTTGTACGCGGGGGCGGACCGGGCCGTGGCGAGGGGTCTTGGCGCGGTCGGCCGCCGGGAGTGGACGGTCTACGTCCGGTTCCCGGCCGCGTTCTCGGCGCTTCTGCTGCTGATGTGGTTTCCGCTGATCAGCGGGCAGATGGCGGAGCACTACCGGTTGGCCACCGGGCTCTCCGGCGACGACTTCCTGGACCGCTGGCTGCTGATCACGGCGGTGCTGTTCGGGGGCTCGGCGGCGCTGTTCGTACTGCGGCTGCTCCGGTCGTCCCGGTCGTCCCGGTCATCGCGGTCGTCGCGGTCGTCCGGGCCATCGCGTCCGTCGCGGTTGCGCAGGGCGACGAACGAGCGGCCCCCGGCCGACCACTGACCCTCCCGGCGCCAGCCCGCGCGTGCCGCGTGCCGGAGCAGCGCCGGGGTGCCGAGGCGGGCCCACGGGAAGGCCGGCCCGTCCGTACGCCGGGGGTCGGTGACCCGGACGATGTGGACGCTGACCCGTTCGTCGACGTCCACGTCCGCGAGCGTCTCGACGATCAACAGCCCGCCGGAGGTGAGGAGTTGGGCCATCCGGCGGAGCAGGGCGGCCGGGTCGCCGCCGATGCCGACATTGCCGTCGAGGAGGAGCGCGGTGTCCCAGCGGCCCTCACCGGGGAGCGGCTCGAAGACGGAGCGCCGCAGGGCCTGGCCGCCGAGCCGGGCGGTGTGCGCGACAGCCGCCTCGCTGACGTCGATACCGAGCGCGGGCCGGCCCCGGGCGGCGAGTTCGGCGACGAGCCGCGCCGGCCCGCAGCGGACGTCGAGCACGGTCCCCTCGCAGCGCCCCAGCACGGTCAGGTCCACCGCGTCGGCCCGTGCGCACCAGCGCTCCACCTCCAGGGGCAGCAGCCAGCCGTCGGTGCGCCGGAGGAAGAGCGGGCCCCGGCCGGTGACCAGGGCGTCCGAGTAGGGGTCGGCGGACCAGGGGCGCGGGCCGGGCACCCCCGGCGGTGTCGTCGTCCCGTGCGCGGTGCTCATCGTCCGGTGGCCGTCCGCAGACGCCCGAGCTCGGCGGCGAAGCGGCTGCCGGGCGGCGCGAGGGTGGCGACCGCCTCCGCGTCGGCGGCCGTGTCGACGTCCCGGAGACGGGGCAGGTCGCGCACGCGCAGCCCGGCGGCGACGAGCCGCTCCCGCTGTACCGCACCCGTCGAGGGCGTCGACATCGGCACGCCCCGCAGAAGCTCCGGATCGGGGGCGGCGAGCCCGAGGGCCCAGAAGCCGCCGTCCTCGGCCGGGCCGAAGTACGCGTCGCAGCCGGCGAAGTCCACGGTGAGGAGCTCGGGTGTCACCTGCGGTGTGTCCATGCCGATGAGCAGCGCGGGCCCGTCGCAGCCCGCGAAGGCGGCGGCCAGCCGTTCGTCGAGGCCGCCCGCGCACTGCGGTACGACGTCGAAGCCGGCCGGCAGCCAGTCGCCGGCCGTACCGTCGAGCACGAGCACCCGGCGCCGTGCCGGGGTCGCCGCCACCGTGCGCAGGGTGTCCACGAGGGACGCCTCGGCGAGCAGCGCCGCCTCCCGGGGTGTGAACGGCGGGGTGAGCCGGGTCTTGACCCGTCCCGGCCGTGGTTCCTTGGCGATGACGAGGAGCGTCGTCACTGGCTGTTTCCTCCCTGGGAACGGGGATCCGCGGAGGTGAGGGAAGGGGCGAGGGCGGCGTGGGCGTGGCGTGGCGGCGCGGGCGGCTCGGCGAGGACGCGGCGCATGTCCCGTACCGCCTGCCAGGTACCGCGCCAGGTGCCGGTGACCTTGGAGGCGCCGGTGCGCGGCAGGTAGGGCACGTCGTGCTCGGTGACGCGCCAGCCGGCGTCGGCGGCGCGCACGACCATCTGGAGCGGATAGCCGCTGCGGCGGTCGGTGAGGCCGAGGGCGAGCAGCGGTTCGCGGCGGGCGGCACGAAGGGGGCCGAGGTCGTGCAGGCGCAGTCCGGTGCGGCGGCGGAGCATCCAGGCGAGGGCGAGGTTGCCCGCCCGGGCGTGCGCGGGCCAGGCGCCGGGGCCCTGTGGGCGGCGCCGCCCGAGCACGAGGTCGGCCTCGCCGTCCTGTACCTCGCGGACGAAGGGCAGGAGCCGGGCCGGGTCCAGCGAGGCGTCGCAGTCGCAGAAGCACACGATGTCCGCGGTGGCGGCTCGCAGACCGGCGTGGCAGGCGGCGCCGAACCCGCGGCGCGTCTCGCGCACGACGGTCGCGCCGAGGCCGCGGGCCAGTTCCGCCGAGCCGTCCGTGGAGCCGTTGTCCACGACCAGCGCGCGCCACCCGGCGGGGACGCGGGCGAGGACCCAGGGGAGGGCCTCGGCCTCGTTCAGACAGGGGAGGATCACGTCGACCGGACGGGGGAGGACCACGTCGACGGGCGCCGGGTCCGTGTCCGGGGGCTTGCCGGGGTCGGGTTGGGGAGAGGTCGTCACGGCTTTCACCCTACGAACGCGAAAGGGAGATATCGGACTTCGGGTCCTTACGAAACACGGACGTCGCGGCGGGATCGCGGCACGCGGGTGCGGCCGGTGGGACGCTGGATTCATGCAGCAGCCGTACGAATCCGCAGGTACCGGACCTGCCCCGGGCGGGCCAGGGCGGAGCGCCCGCGTCCTCGTCGTCGACGACGATCCCACCGTCGCCGAGGTGGTCTCCGGCTACCTCGACCGCGCCGGGTACGTCGTGGACCGTGCCGCGGACGGACCCGCCGCGCTCGCCCGTGCCGCCGCGCACTGGCCCGACCTGGTGGTGCTGGACCTGATGCTGCCTGGGATGGACGGCCTGGAGGTGTGCCGCAGGATGCGCGGCCACGGGCCCGTTCCGGTCATCATGCTCACCGCCCGCGGTGACGAGGACGACCGGATCCTGGGCCTGGAGGTGGGCGCCGACGACTACGTCACCAAGCCCTTCAGCCCCCGCGAACTGGTCCTGAGGGTGGAGTCGGTACTGCGCCGCAGCCGCCCCGCCGCAGGCGCTCGCCCCCTCCGGCTGGCCGGTCTCGCCGTCGACCCCGACGCCCGCCGCGCCACCAGGAACGGCGAGGATCTCGCCCTCACCATCCGCGAGTTCGACCTGCTCGCGTTCTTCCTCCGTAATCCCGGCCGGGCGTACAGCCGCGAGGACCTGATGCGCGAGGTGTGGGGCTGGGACTTCGGCGACCTGTCGACGGTCACGGTCCACGTGCGCCGGCTGCGGGGCAAGGTCGAGGACGATCCGGGCAGACCACGGCTGATCCAGACGGTGTGGGGGGTCGGTTACCGCTTCGAGGAGCCCACGCCCGGCGAGGCCCCGACTCCCCGAGAGGAAGCGGTCTGACCATGCGAGCCATGCCCCTCACACACGCCGTGCAAGCCGCACACGCCGTGCAAGCCGCACACGCCGCACACGCCGCATACGCCGTGCAAGCCGCACACGCCGTGCAAGCCGCACACGCCGTGCAAGCCGCACACGCGGTGCGAGCCACACACTCCATGCAAGCCATGCAAACCGTGCACTCCACGCACGACATGCTGCTCATCGCCCTGTACGCCTTCCTCGGTGCCGCCGTGGCCGGGCTGCTGGGCGCGGGGGCGCTGTGGCTGATCCGGCGCCGGTCGCTGACCGTGTCCCTCGCCGTCGTCGCCGCCGTGGCGGTCACCGCGATGCTCGCGGGGACGCTGGCCGTCGCCTGGGCGATGTTCCTGTCCTCGCACGACCTGGGCGTGGTCACGACGGTGGTGGCCATGGCGGCGGTGGTGTCCCTGGCGACGGCGCTGTTGCTGGGGCGTTGGGTGGTGGCCCGCAGCAGGGCCCTCACGCTGGCCGCGCGCTCCTTCGGCGACGGCGGCGACTTCGCGGCCCCCGAGGGCCCCGCGACCGCCGAACTCGCCGCGCTGAGCCGGGAGTTGCAGGCGACCAGTGCGAAGCTGGCCGAGTCCCGCGACCGTGAACGCGCGCTGGAGACCTCCCGTCGTGAACTCGTCGCCTGGATCTCGCACGACCTGCGCACCCCGCTCGCCGGACTGCGGGCGATGTCGGAGGCACTGGAGGACGGGGTGGCCGCCGACCCGGACCGCTACCTCCGGCAGATCCGCACCGAGGTAGAACGCCTCAACGACATGGTCGGCGACCTCTTCGAACTCTCCCGCATACACGCCGGGACCCTCGCCCTGTCCCCCTCCCGCATCTCCCTCTACGACCTCGTCGGCGACGCCCTCGCGGGCGCGGACCCGCTCGCCCGCGAGCACGGCGTACGCCTGGTCGGGGACCGTATCGAGCCGGTGCCGGTCGAGGTGGACGGCAAGGAGATGAGCCGGGTGCTGGGCAATCTCCTCGTCAACGCGATCCGCCGGACTCCGGCCGACGGCACGGTCGCGGTCGCCGCCGAGCGCTCGGACGCGGGGGTCGTCCTGTCCGTCACCGACGGCTGCGGCGGCATCCCGGAGGAGGACCTCCCGCGTGTCTTCGACACCGGCTGGCGCGGCACCCACGCCCGCACGCCTCCCGCCGGAGCGGGCCTGGGCCTGGCCATCGTCCGGGGCATCGTCGAGGCCCACCAGGGGCAGGCCGCCGTCCACAACGTCCCCGGCGGCTGCCGCTTCGAGGTCACGCTGCCGATGGCGAGGGCGTGAGGCGGGTGCCCATGGCGAGAGCGTGAGGCGCGGGCCCCGGCCGCTGTTCTCCTGCTCCCCTACTCCCCGCGCAGCCTCGCCGTCGCGAACTCCCTCATCCCCTCCGCGAAGTCGGTCTCGGGCTTCCAGCCCAGTTCGGCGCGCAGCCGTGCGGAGTCGGCCGTGATGTGGCGTACGTCGCCGAGGCGGTACTCCCCGGTCACCACGGGCTCGGGCCCGCCGTGGGCGGTGGCCAGGGCACGGGCCATCTCGCCGACCGTGTGCGGCTCGCCGCTTCCGGTGTTGTAGGCCGTGAGAGCCCCGGCGCGCGAACCCGCCTCCAGGGCCGCCACATTGGCCGCGGCCACATCCCGTACGTGCACGAAGTCCCGTCGCTGCCCGCCGTCCTCGAAGACACGCGGCGCCTCGCCCCGGGCCAGCGCGGACCGGAAGAACGAGGCGACCCCCGCGTACGGGGTGTCGCGCGGCATCCCGGGCCCGTACACGTTGTGGTAGCGCAGCGACACCGCCGAACCGTCCGTCGACCGGGCCCAGGCCGCGGCCAGATGCTCCTGGGCCAGCTTGGTCGTCGCGTACACGTTCCGGGGGTCGGCCGGAGCGTCCTCGCGCACCAGGCCGGGTGTCAGTTCCTCGCCGCACCGCGGGCAGCGGGGCTCGAACCGTCCCGCGTCGAGATCGGCGACGGTCCGGGGCCCGGGGCGTACCGGCCCGTGCCACTCACAGCCGTACGCGCCCTCGCCGTACACGACCATCGAGCCGGCGAGCACGAGGCGGCGCACCCCCGCGGCGGCCATCGCGGCGAGCAGCACCGCCGTGCCGAGGTCGTTGCGCGACACATACTCGACCGCGTCGTCGAACCCCTTCCCCAGCCCCACCATCGCCGCCTGATGGCACACGGCGTCCATGCCCGCCAGCGCCGCGCCGACCGCCTCGGCGTCCCGTACGTCCAGGCCGTCGCGCAGGTCGAACACGACCGCCTCGTGCCCCCGCGCGGTCAGCGCCTCGACGACATGGGACCCGATGAACCCGGCACCGCCGGTGACCAGTACTCGCATAGGCCGAACGCTAGGACCGCGACCATGGCGCACGGCAGCACCGCGCCCGTCACGTCACGGGTCCGTAAGACCCTGGTGGGCGGGAGCCGTGCCGGGTCTCAGGCCGGGTTGTTATATTGCGCAACCATGCAAGTGAGGCGCCCCGCAACGCCTGACGTATGCCTGAACGGCCCGACCGTTTCGTGGGAGTGCGAACATGACTGACCTTGGGGACGCCCCCGCCGGCAACGCCACACGCACCCACGCACGCGGGGTGCCCCGGCAGCGCCACACCTCCGGTTCCGCGCCCTCCCGTTCCGCGCCCTCCCGGAGGGGGTCCCGTGCGCGTCCCAAGGTCGGCGCGGGGCGCCGGGCCCGGCCCGTAAGCCGAGGCAGGCGGATCCTGCGGACGGCCGCGATATCGCTGTCGGTGCTGGTCCTGGCCACGGCGGGCGTGGGGTGGTGGTTCTACGAGCATCTGAACGGCAATCTCCACAGCGTCCCGCTGACCGACGGCACGGGCGACAGCGCGGGCAAGGAGAAGGCCGACTCCTTCGGCAGGACCCCGATCAACCTCCTGGTGATGGGCAGCGACGGGCGTACCAACGCGAGCGACTGCAAGCTGGGCGGCGGCTGTTCGCAGACCGGAGTGCAGTCCGGGTCCAACGCGGACGTGGAGATGGTGATGCACATATCCGCCGACCGCTCCAACGCCACCGTGATGAGCATCCCCCGCGACACCGTGACCACGGTCCCCGCCTGCAAGGACACCGAGACCGGCGTCTCCACGAACGGCTACACCGGCATGGTCAACAGCGCCCTGCAGTACGGGCCCGCCTGCCAGGTGGCCACCGTCCACCGGCTCACCGGCATCCCCATCGACCACTTCGTCAAGCTCGACTTCTCCGGTGTGGTGAAGATGTCCGACGCGGTGGGCGGGGTGTCGGCCTGCGTCGACAAGGACGTCTACGACACCTACTCACACCTGAAGCTCGCTCAGGGCACGCACACCCTCAAGGGCGTCGCCGCCCTGGAGTTCGTCCGCTCCCGGCACGGCTTCGGCGACGGCAGCGACCTGGGGCGCACCTACTCCCAGCACATCTTCCTCAGCTCGATGATCCGCAAGTTCAAGAGCGCCGGCACCCTCACCGACCCCACCGCCGTCTACCGCCTGGCCGACGCCGCCACCAAGGCCCTCACCGTCGACACCGGCCTGGGCACCGTCAGAAAGCTGATCGGGCTCGCCGCCGACGTGGACAAGGTCCCGGCGAAGCGCATCACCTTCACCACCATGCAGACGGCGCCCGACCCCAATGACAGCAACCGTCTCGTGCTCGCCGCCACGGCCCGGAGTCTGTTCGCCACCATCGCGAACGACCAGTCCCTGACCAGCTCGTCGGGCGCGAAGACCGCCGCGGCCTCCGCGACAGCCAAAGCCACGGCCACCGCCTCCGCGGTCCCCGCCGCGCAGATCGCGGTCACCGTGGAGAACGGCACCACCGTCACCGGCCGGGCCTCCGCCGTCGCCACCGCCCTGATCGACAAGGGCTTCAGCTCCGGCACCACCACCGGCAACGCCGCCGGCACCACGTCCACGACCACCCTCACCTACGGCAGCGGGCACAAGGCCGAGGCCCAGACCGCCGCCAAGGCCCTGGGCCTGCCGTCCTCCCACCTCAAGCAGAGCGACGCCACCGGCAGCACCGGCCTGACCCTGGTCATCGGCACCGACTGGACCAGCGGCACCGCCTACCCCGCCACCACTCCCGCACCCGCCGACACCAAGGCCGCGACCTCCAACGCCCACGCAGAGACCGCCGACCAGTCCAAAACCTGCGCCAAGGTCAGCCCGTACAGGACCGTCAGTCTCGACGGCGTCGTCATGACCCCCACGCAGGCCTACCGAGCAGCCTCCGGCACCAAGGACTCGGCACCGTGAGCCGGTGCTCGAAACCTTTGCGGATTGCCCAATCCGGGAATCATCACACTGGCGCGCGGCGACGGGGGAGACATGACGGAACCTGAGCCCTCAGGGGCTGACATCGGCTACATCAGCGTGACTTTCGAACGGGTCCTGGACCAGGCCCTGAACTCCGGGCGGATCAGCGACGCGCTGGAGCGGTCCGCCGGGACGCTCAACCGGGAACAGTTGCGCACCCGCGCGCTGCGGGAGCGCGCCGCCATCGCCGCCGTGGCGGCCGTCGAGTACCACGCGTACACCGAGAGCAAGGCCTTGGCGGCCGAGCGGACCGGTGAGCGCGACGGCGACGGCGACGGCGACGGCAACAGCGGCGGGAGCGGACTGCTCCCCGTGCTGGCGGTGTTCGTGCCGAGTTTGTCGGCCGTCGCCGCGGCGGTGTTCCTGGTGTCCGGGCTCGCCCTGCGCGCCTTCGGCGGGCGCCCCTACATCGGCGCGGGACTGCTCACGGCAGGGTTCGTCGCGGCGGCCGTCGCTGTCGGCGGCGCGGTCGCCGATCTCGCCTGCCTGCTGGTCGCGGCGGCCCACAACCCCTCCACGGTGGACGAAGGGGTGCCCGCCGGCGAGGACGCGGAGGTGAAGCGGGCGCGCGAAGCGTGGCAACTCGCCCTGCTGGAGCGCGGGATGATGCCGTTCCTCCTCGCCCGCCTCGACGAGGCCGACACCAGGGACCACGTGTGACCTACGCGTCAGGCCTCCGGCAAGAGGATCGAGTGGAATTCGAACGAGTGCTGCAGTGCGCGCTCGACGTCGTCGACATCCGTTCCGCACTGCGCCGCGACCCCACGGGAAGGGCCGCGAGACGGCTGCGGGACTTGGCTCTGCAAGCCATGGAGGAGATCGCCTCCGCAGCGGCCGACGAGTACCGCGACTACCTCGCCGCCCGTGAGACCCGTGACGCCCGCGAGGCCGCCGAAGGCGGGCCGTGGCCCGTTCTCGCCGTGCTCACCCCCGTGGTGGCCGCCGTCGCGGCGGCGGTGCTCCTGCTGATCGGGTACGGAGCGCGTCTCGCCGAGGTGGCCACCGGGTTCGCCACGTCGGTCGTCACGGCGGGCTGGGTGCTCGCGCTCACCGCGGCGGTCACCGCGTGCATCGGTCTGTGGGCCCTGTTGCGCACGGCCCTGCGCCGGCGCGAGGGCACGTCCGACGGCCGGGAGCCCGCCGGTGGAAGCGACGTGGACCGGGTCCGGGAGATATGGCGGCAGGCCCTGCTGGAGCGGGGCTTGTTGCCCTACCTGCGGAGCCACTTGGTGGCGGACGCCTAAACTGGGTCGGCGCGGACGCGGGCACGGATGCCCGGGGCGGGACAGGAGTAGAGACTGTGACGGCATACGCCGGTGGCTTCGAGGATCCGCCCGCCGAGGTGCTGGCGGACGCGGCCGCCGCGTTCGGACTGCTGGCCTCCTCGCACCGGCTGCACATCATGTGGGCCCTCGCGCAGGGCGAGAGCGACGTGACCCACCTCGCGGAGCGTGTCGGCGGCGCACTGCCCGCCGTCAGCCAGCACCTGTCGAAGCTGAAGCTCGCGGGTCTCGTCCGCTCCCGGCGCGAAGGCCGCCGACAGGTCTACTACGTCGACGATCCCGATGTCGTGACCGTGGTGCGCGTGATGGTCGGACAGCTGGCCGCACGTGCCGAGGAGGCATCGGCACCCGTACGCAGGCTGCGCGGGATCGGTGGCTGAGACGTCCGCGACGGCGGGAGGGGGCGCCGAGCGCCCCACCTCCGCGGACGGACCGGCGGCAGAGAAACCCCAGGTCTTTCAAGGCACTTCGGGCGGGGAGGAACACGGCGAGCCGACCGCGCTTCAGCTGCTCCGGCGGCTGGACAGCGGTCCGCGGGGACTGACGCAGGCGCAGGCCGACGAACGCCTCGCCCGGTTCGGGGAGAACATCCTGCCCGCCCGGCGGCCCGTTCCCTGGTTCGGGCGGTTCCTGCGCAGTCTGCGGGATCCGTTCACCGCCGTACTGCTCTGCCTCGGCCTGGTCTCGGCGCTCGTGGCCTCCTGGGGCACCGCGAGCGTGATCACCGTTCTGGTGGTGGTCAGTTGTGTGCTGCGGTCGTCCGGTGAGCACCGGGCCGACCGTTCGATGGCGGCGCTGCGCGACCTGGTCGCCAGCACCGCCACCGTGCTGCGCAGGACCGACGCGGACACGGTACCCACCGACCATGACCTCCCGGTCGACCAGCTGGTGCCGGGGGATGTGATCCGGCTCGGTCCGGGCGATCTGGTACCCGCCGACGTACGGCTGCTGCGGGCCGGCGGGCTGACCGTGTACCAGGCCGCGCTCACCGGAGAGTCGGTGCCGGTCGCCAAGTACCCGGTCGACGCGCCGGGCGCCACGGCGGGCGAGCTGTTCGAGCAGCCGCAGCTGTGCTTCCAGGGCAGCAGTGTCGCCTCCGGCAGTGGCACCGCCGTGGTCGTGGCGACCGGCGCGCACACGCGGTTCGCCGAGGGGTACCGGGACCCGGGGCGGCGGGAGGCGAGCGCCTTCGACCGGTCCGTGCACGGCATCTCCTGGATACTCATCCGGTTCATGCTGCTCACCCCGCCGCTGGTCCTGATGGCGGGCGCGGCCCTGCGCGGGCGGGGCCTGGAGACCCTGCCGTTCGCCGTCGCGGTGGCGGTCGGTATGACCCCGGAGATGCTGCCGGTCATCGTCACGACCTGCCTGGCCCGCGGGGCGTCGCTGCTGGCCCGTACGCACGGAGTGATCGTGAAGCGGCTGCCCGCGCTCCACGACCTCGGCGCCGTCGACGTGCTCTGCGTGGACAAGACCGGCACCCTCACCCAGGACCGGCCGGTCGTCGACCGCGCGCTGGACGCGGACGGCGAGGACGCGCCCGAGGTACTGCGCCGGGCTGCCGCGGCCGCCTGGTGGACGCTGCAACTCGCCGACCTGCCCGCACCCGACGCCCTCGACGAGGCTCTCCTGCACACGGCCGACGAGGACGACCTGACGGCGTACGAGGGGATCGCGGCGCTGCCCTTCGATCCCGTACGCCGCCTCGCCACCGCCGTCGTACGCACCCCCGGCGCCCTCGGCTTCCACACCCTCCTGGTCAAGGGCGCCGTCGAGGCCGTGCTGGAGCGCTGTGCGGTGGAGCCGCAGGAGCGCACACGGCTGCTCGCCCGCGCCCACGAGCTGACGGACGACGGGCTGCGCGTCCTGGCGGTCGCCACCGCCGTACGCCCCGCCCGCCACCGCGACTACACCCCGGCCGACGAACGCGGCCTCACCTTCGAGGGGTTCGTCACGCTGCGGGACGCACTGGTGCCGAGCGCGGCCTACGCGCTGCGGGTGCTCGCCGACCGGGGCGTCACCGTACGGGTGCTGACCGGAGACCACCCGGGCACGGCCGCCCGCGCCTGCCGCGACCTGGGCCTCGACCCCGGGGAGGTACGCACCGCCGCCGACCTCGACGGTCTCACGGACACCGAACTCGGCGAGCTCGCCCATCGCACCACCGTCTTCGCCCGCTGCACGCCCGAGCACAAGGCGCGTATCACCGTCGCACTGCGCGCCCGCGGACACGCCACCGGCTACCTCGGCGACGGTGTCAACGACCTGCCCGCGCTGCACGCCGCGGACGTCGGGATCTGCCCGCGCGACGCCACGGACCTGGCCCGGGAGAGCGCCGACGTGGTGCTGGCCGACAAGGACCTCACGGCGATCTCCCACGCGATCACCGCGGGCCGCTACTCCAGCGGCAACATCGGCACCTATCTGCGGGTCACCCTCTCCTCCAACCTCGGCAACGTGATCGCGATGCTCGCGGCGGGCATCCTGCTGCCCTTCCTGCCGATGCTGCCGACGCAGGTCCTCGTGCAGAACATGTGCTTCGACGCGGCCCAGCTCGCCTTCGCCTACGACCGTCCCGCGCCGGGCACCCTGAAGCGCCCCACCGTGCTGCGCTCGCGCGACCTGCTGGGCTTCATCACCGGCTTCGGCCTGCTGAACGCCGTCGCCGACCTCGCGACCTTCGGCGTCCTCGCGCTCGCCGTGCACGGGCCCGGGACGGCGAACGACGAGTCCGTGTTCCACTCCGGCTGGTTCACCGAGAACCTGCTCACCCAGGCCCTGGTGATGCTCCTGCTGCGGCTCGGCCGCCGGGGCGTCGAGGGCCGG
This sequence comes from Streptomyces sp. NPDC007095, assembly GCF_040634475.1. Classification (NCBI taxonomy): domain Bacteria; kingdom Bacillati; phylum Actinomycetota; class Actinomycetes; order Kitasatosporales; family Streptomycetaceae; genus Streptomyces; species Streptomyces sp. NPDC007095. The sequence goes on along the minus strand of NZ_JBEYFS010000137.1, from coordinate 3,173 downwards.
CGGAAACCGGGTCCCGTCGGCTGGGGCGCGGCCGCCCTCATCGCCGTCGGCCTCGCGCTGCCGCTCTCCCCGCTCGGCCCGCCGCTGGGCATGACCGCGCTGCCCGCCCTGTACTACCTGCTGCTCGCCGCAGTCCTCGGCCTGTACGCGGTGGGGCTGGTGGCCACGCGGTCACGCTACGAACGCCGTCGCTCCGAGGACCAAGGCGAAGACGAGTGCGCATACGCGTACGTGTACGACCACGGGATCTCGCACAGTGATCAAGGGCCGCGCGGCGAGCGCATCCACGACGGAGGGTGACGCGGGCTTACTCTTCCCTCCAGCGATTCGCCTCGGCGCACCGGTGAACGGGCGGAAGAGAGAAGGCGGGACATGGCCGCATCCTGGACGCGGTGGCGGTGGCTCACTCTGCTGGTCCTCGCCCTGGCCCTCTACGTCATCGTGCGGGCGGCCAACACCCCGCAGGCCACCCCTTCGCACGACACCCCTCCGCGTGCCACTCCTTCGCCCGCCACCTCTTCGTCCGCCACCTCTTCGCCCGCCACCTCTTCGTCCGCCGCCACGCCGCCTGAGACCACTCGGCCTCCGGCAGACGCGGTCTATCCGTAGGACAGGTTGGAGCACACGTCGTCGTCGGCGGAGCGCGCGTCACGCGCCACCGAAGTGGGCAGGGCGGCGGGCGTGGACGTGGGTGAGGCCGGGGCCGACGTGCTGCCCGTGGTGACGTAGGCCCGGCCCAGGACGACGTCGACGCCCGCGCCCGGCACGGACTCCAGCTCGGCTCCGGGAAAGAGCCGGGCGACCGTCTGGGCCCGGGTCCGCAGGCCCGCGCCGTACTCGATCACCGTGCCGGCGCGGTTGGGGTTGAGATCCTTCTCGTACACGTCCGCCCTTGGCCGTCTGCCCCACGGAGTACGCCTCGTTGAACATCGTGTTCGGCCGTGTCCTGGTCCACGTCCCGTCCGGGAGCTTGCACGGGGGGAGGGTGACCAGTGTGTCGCGGGGGATCGAAACGGCGACGGCGTGCCGGTGGTCGGCGTAGACGTGCAGCAGGATCGCCGTGTCGGAGCGGCCGATGTCGCCCTTGTCGCCACCGCCCAGCGCGCTGTTTCCGTCCGTGCGCGCGTCCGAGCCGATGACGAGGACGTTCTCGCCCTTCGTCGAAACGGCCGGCCGGTCCTTGGAGAGGCCGTCGGCGCCGAAGGTGTCGATGTTGCCGTTCAGCTTCAGATGGATCCAGCCGAGTCCGGCCGTGCCGAGCAGGAGCACGGCCAGGGCCACGACGAGGGCGATCCGCAGGGGGCTCCGTCTGCGGCGCGGCGGCCGTGCCTGGTCGCTGGTCGTCACACGTGAGCTCTCATCCGCCCGACTCATACGTAGGGCACGCCCGGCCCCGCCCGATGGTTGTAAAGTTGCGCAATGAGGCAATGGTGACGGGCGCTGCCGCGCGTTCACGGAAGCGCCGGGCCCGGTGAAGGGAAGAGGTGGGCGGGATGCTCCGCAACGGACTGGAACCCTGGCACCTGCTGATCGTGGCGATCGTGATCATCGTGCTGTTCGGCTCGAAGAAGCTGCCCGACACCGCCCGCGCGCTGGGCAAGTCGATGCGCATCCTCAAGAGCGAGACCAACGCCATGAAGCACGACGGCACCGCACCCTCTGGCGGGTCTTCCACCACACCCCGGTCCGAGAACGCGCCCGAGGCCGAGTCCGGGAGCGTGTCCGCCGCACCGGCGCCCCACGTCGTCCAGTCCGCACCCGGCGAGACCGCGTCGGCCCGCCCGGTCGACGGGGGCACCGCAACCCGCTGAGCGTTCTCAACAAGCGTGCCCTTCGGCCCGGTTGGCCGAGGTCCGCACCCTGGTCGGCTACGAGGCGGGCTCGGCGGTCCATGTGATGTGCGGGGGTTCGACCCGCGCGCACAGGGGGTTGCCGTGCGCGTCGGTCAGGCCGAGGCGTCCGACCAGCAGGCCCTCACGCGCGGCGGCGGCGAGCACCTCGGCGGGGATGACGTCGAGCATGAGCTTGGCGCGCCGGAACATGCTGAAGACGCCCGACTCGTCGACCGTGCCCCATGACAGGTAGATGAACCGACGGCCCAGACGGTCCTGCACGTAAGGCCCTTCGACGTCCGTGCCGGCCGGCGAGGCGAGCGCGGTGCACTCCAGGGTCCAGGTCGCGGACGCGGCGTCACCGGGCTGCGGTTCGAGGAGTTCGGCCGGACGGTCCCGGCGTTGTACGGCCACGTGGATGTTGTCGTACGTGGGCGCGCCGCTGCCGGCGGGGGCCGGACAGGTGCGGCCGGGCAGGTCGACGGCGTCGATACGGATGAGCATGCCGACCATCATCCCGCCGTTCCGGCGGCGGTTCTCCACGAGCTGCCATGCGACAAAGGGGAGCTGTCATGCGACAAAGGGGACGATGTGATGAAAAACGGCGTCGCGTCTCACGGGGCGCCCCGGTGAACGAGCGGGGCGTACTGCCCAGATGGGGTGATGCGCGCACGGCGTGGCGGAGCGAGGCTTCCCCACCGGTGTCCTGTGCGACCGATGCCACGGGTGACGGAGCCGTCACGCCCCACCGGCCGCACTGGTAGCACCCGAGAGAGGTGGGAAGATGAACCGGACACGCCGTCTCGCAGCACTCACGTTCGTGGTCGTCCCCGCACTCGCGCTGGGTCCCGCGGTCGCCGCCCACGCGTCGCCCGCCGCCACGCCCGGCGCCGCGCCCCGCGCGACCTGCAACGTCGAAAGAGAGTCGAACGGCAAGTACCACCTGTGGGGTGTGGGATTCCCCGGTGGCGCCAGGGTGACCTTCTCGGGCTCCGGCACGGGCACCGTCTCGACGGACCGCGGGAAGGTTCGACGTCGACGGTCTGAGCGGAAGCAAGTTCGTCGTCAGGACGGCCCACGGAAAGACGACGCTCACCTGCGCAAAGATCAATCGCTGAGGTCTCCGCGCGCTGCGCGGTTCTGGCGCACCGTCAGCCCACCGGCCGCGAATCGGCGTGTACCCCCAGGTCCCCGACCTGGGGGTTTCGCGCGAGGCGGGACGCCGTGGAGGACGGGTCCCTAGGTGCTGTCGTCAAATTCCCGTCGTCCGCCCGGAGGGCGGGCCCTGCGGCGTCAGGTGCGTGCTCTCGGCGTGCCGGGCACAGGCCCTCGTACTGGACG